>NZ_JBNNMG010000012.1:0-100861 GCF_050272555.1 Lysinibacillus sp. NPDC047702
CCTTCTAAATACTGAATCAATAAGATTTTCACCAACATGATCGGATCTTTTGTTGGGCGACCAATGCTGTATGGATAAAAAACTTCCAATTGTTTTGATACAAAATTCCAGTCCATCACTTGATCCATCTTCACTAACTGATGCGAGGGATCATACATCATCTCGTAGAACTTTCGATTCTCTTCAATCTCTCTTCTGGAGTATGTAACGTACATAAAAAAATCCCCTCACTTATTTCATTAATGAGAGGATTTTATTGGAATGTTCACATTTTGTCTATAGACGATTTTGTTTTTCAACAGAATGCCTACTCTATTAAAGAGTAGGCTTCTCTAGTACGCCTTTAGAAGCGAGCACCAATGATTCAATCTTATGCCAATTATTTTCGTGTAATGCCGTCACAATGGCACTGCCGACAATGACACCATCTCCAAGTGCCCCCATACTGACCACCTGTTCAGGTGTTGAAATACCAAATCCTGCTAGAACCGGAATTTCACTTGCTTCACGTAAGCGAGCAAAATGGCCAGCTAAATCATCTGCAAAACTTGAGCGAGCCCCCGTGATGCCATTGACTGTCACAGCATAGACAAAGCCTTGACTAGCAGCCGCGATACGCGTAATTCGTTCAGGTGGGCTTGTTAATGATACAAGCTGGATTATGTCAATACCATGAGGATTTAATGCCTCCTGTAATATAGCACTTTCCTCAAGTGGAACATCAGGAACGATTAATCCTGTTACTCTTCCTGCCACACAAGCTTTTGCAAACTCCTCTAAGCCGTAAGCTAAAATAGGATTAAAATAAGTCATAACCACTAATGGTACATGAATCTCAGTTCTAAAGGAGGTCAGCTCTTCTAACACCTTTCGTAATGTCACACCTGCTGCTAAAGCTCGTTCACCTGCTCGTTCTATTGTTGGACCATCTGCAACAGGGTCTGTAAATGGAATACCGACCTCAATAGCAGTAACTTCCAATTGCTGCAGCTTTAGAATTGTTGGTCTTAATGTTTCTAGCCCACCATCTCCTGCCATAATATACGGCACAAATGCTTTATGACCAGCAATATTTGTTTGTTCAATTGCCTGCTGTAATGTTGTCATGATATATCCCCTCCTAATGCTTTACGGACTGTATGAACATCTTTATCGCCTCGGCCCGATAAGCATACGACAATGATGTCATCTGTAGACATCGTTTTTGCTAGCTTTGCTGTATAGGCGATAGCATGAGAGCTCTCTAACGCAGGAAGTATACCTTCTGTACGGCTTAATAACTGTAAGCCTTCTAGTGCCTCACTATCTGTAATCGAATCAAAATGAGCACGACCAATATCATGTAAATAGCAATGCTCTGGACCCTTTCCTGGGTAATCTAGCCCAGCAGATATAGAGTGAGCCTCCTGTACAAAGCCATTATCATCCTGTAATAAATACATAAATGCTCCGTGCAATACACCTAGCTGTCCACCAGCAATAGCCGCTGCATGTTTTCCTGTTTCAATACCACTTCCCGCAGCCTCTACACCGTATAACGCTACAGCTTCGTCATCGACAAAGGGATGGAACATACCAATTGCATTACTGCCACCACCGATACAGGCAACAACTGCGTCTGGTAAACGTCCTTCCTTTTCAAAAATTTGCTGTCTCGTTTCAATACCAATAATACGCTGGAAGTCTCTGACGATTTTTGGAAATGGATGTGGTCCTAAAGCTGAGCCTAAAATATAATGCGTATCCTCAACATTTGTCACCCAATAGCGAAGTGCAGCATTAACAGCATCTTTCAATGTTTTGGAACCTGTTTCGACAGACTCCACTTTTGTACCAAGTAGCTCCATGCGAAATACATTCAACTGTTGACGCTTGATATCCTCAGCACCCATAAAGACAACACATTCTAGGTTTAAAAGAGCACATGCTGTTGCAGTGGCTACACCATGCTGCCCTGCTCCTGTTTCCGCTACAATTTTCTTTTTGCCCATGCGTTTAGCCAGCAGTGCTTGACCTATGGCATTATTGATTTTATGGGCGCCTGTATGATTTAAATCTTCTCGCTTTAAGTAAATTTTCGCACCACCCAGCTTCTGTGTTAAGTTTTCTGCGTAGTACAACGGTGTCTCACGCCCAACATATTGTTGTAAATAATAGGCTAGTTCATCCGTAAATTCCTGATCGCTCATTGCCTCATCATAAGCTAACTCTAGTTCCTGCAAGGCCGTCATTAATGTTTCTGGAACAAACTGTCCTCCAAATTTACCGTAACGACCTTCCTTTGTCGGTACACTATTTGCAATTGAATTTACCATTATGCTCTTCCTTTCTTTACAGCTTGTATAAATGCATTTATTTTTGCTTCGTCCTTTATACCATCTGTCTCCACACCGCTCGATACATCTACCATATAGGGCGACACCAGAGAAACAGCCTCAGCAATATTTTCAGCTTTTAAACCACCTGCTAAAATTAATTTCTCTCGCGGAATCCCTGCCATTGCTAGAAGTGTCCAATCAAACGTGTGACCACTCCCACCTTTAAAATCGGTGCCGGGTGCATCGAATAAATAATAATCAACATTATAATTAGCTGCCGCACGAACATCTTCTTCATCACGAACTGAAAGTGCCTTAATAGCTGGATAACCTTGCTGACTGATAAATTCGGGTGTCTCTTCTCCATGGTACTGCACATAATCTAATGGCACACCTTCTACAGCGGCTTGCAGTTCCTCCACACTTGGATTAACAAAGACTCCTATTTTCAAAACACCCTTTGGTACATATTTGGCTAATTGATGTGCCTGTTCAATAGAAACTTGGCGCTTGCTTGGGGCAAAAACAAATCCAATTGCATCTGCTCCTGTCTCTACTGCAGCTCGTACATGCTGCTGTTCCTTCAATCCACAAATTTTCACCTTTGTCATACGGATGCCTCCACCTTGCTTACCTGTAAACTTTTTAGTGCGGCTCCTGCATCACCACTACGCATCAAGGACTCACCAACAAGAACACCACTGGCCCCCATTGCTGCCACCGTTTTAGCATCTTCCTGGTTCCAAATGCCACTTTCACTGATTAACACATGCTCCTCGTCGAATGGGAAAGCCTCTGCAATTTCACGCGTTCGTTCTAAGCTCACCTCAAAGGAACGTAAATCCCGATTATTAACGCCAATCAGTTGAGCTCCTATTGCCAAAGCTCGTTCAAGCTCCTGAAGATCATGCACTTCAACTAATACCTCTAAATTCAAACCTGTTGCATAGTTATATAAATCACGTAATAATTCATCTGTTAATGCAGCGACGATTAATAAAATAATCGATGCACCTGATGCTTTGGCAAATCGAATTTGTACACGATCAATCATAAAATCCTTACAAAGAAGAGGTGTTTGAACAACATCGGCAACTGAAGCTAAATCCTCAAAGGATCCTTTAAAAAATTCCTTATCTGTTAGTACAGAAATAGCGGCTGCTCCTGCTTGTTCATATATTTTTGCTTGAGCAACTGGATCTGCTCCTTCTGCGATAAGCCCTTTGGAAGGTGATGCACGCTTCATCTCAGAAATAACCTGTAATGTTTCCGATGTTCGTAATTGCTCAAATAATGATGATCGCGGCTTTTCTGTAAAATAAGCAAGTGGGTCAGGTTGTTCAAGTAATGCACATACCTCTATTTTTTTCTGTTCAATAATTTTATTTAAAATATTCATTGTCCAACCCCCACTTCTTTAATTTTCTCGCTGAAAGCAGCGACTGCCTCTAATTTTTGTAATGCCCGCCCACTAAAAATGCTATCCCTCGCCATGTCTACGCCCTCTTTAACTGTTTCGGCTTTTCCATAACTGAATAGTCCAATACCAGCATTTAATAATACTGTGTCAAAGTAGGCACTTTGTTCACCAGCTAATAATTTTCGCATAATAACGGCATTCTCATCCGCATTTCCCCCTCGGATTGACTCTAGCGGCGCATAGCTAAGCCCTGCATCCTCTGCGGTTAATGAAAAAGGTATTAAGTCTCCTTTATCCACTAAGACAAAGGTATTTTGCCCAGCTAATGACGCCTCGTCTAGCCCCTGTGGTCCTGAAACGACCATCGCTCGTTCACGTCCAAGCATTTGTAAAACCGAAGCGTACTCCATGACAAAATTAGGTCGATTTATACCCGTAAATTGCGTTGATAATGAAACTGGGTTTGTAAGAGGACCTACAAGATTAAAAATTGTTGGTTTACTCAGAGCACGACGCACCTCTCCAATCCGCTTTAATTTTGGATGTACATTTGGCGCATATAAAAAGGCAATCCCCTCTGTCTCTAGCAGTTCAACAGTTTGCTCAATTGTAATATCGGTATGAATACCAAGCGCTTCTAAAACATCCGCACTTCCTGATGCTGAGGAAATTTTGCGATTACCATGCTTAGCCATTTGAACACCTGCTCCAGCCAAAACGAAAGCAGATGCTGTACTGATATTAAAGGTATTCAAACCATCGCCGCCTGTACCGCAATTATCCATATATACACCTGCTTTTGCAGGTACATCAAGCGCAAATGACCGCATAACAGTTGCCAATGCTGCTACTTCATGTGCTGTTTCACCCTTAGTTGATAATGCTGTTAGAAAGCTAGCTATTTCCTCCTTCGGTGTGTCATCCTGGAATATCCAATTTGCTGCCTGCAGCATTTCTTCATATATGAGATGCTCGCGCTGCTGTACTTTTTGCTGAATAGCTTCCATTAATGTTGACCTCCTTCTTTTTCAAGTAGCCGTAAAAAATCTCGTTCTTCCTCTTCTGACTGTTTCAAAATTTCGTTGGTATTTGTATATTTCGTAACCGTTACAGTTGTTTGCATATGCATTGTTTCATTGGCTATCACCATTGATTTTCCTGTTAAAGCAAAATCAAGATGACCATTGAAGCCAATAAACCCAAGGGCACCGCCAAAAATACCTGTAGCCTGACTAAATTTATCCAAATAATCCTTGACCTGTGCCTTTGGAATTTCTGTTGATGCAAAAGGTGGTAATGTAGCAGCTAAGACATCAAGTCCATGAAGCATCGGTAAAATTTGACCCTCAACCCTAGATGTCATGTGTAAAGCTTGCTTAGAACGCTCAATTTTCATCGCCTCAATCACCTGAATCGAATCTCGGAAGCACACTGACCGCAGCTCTTGCTGAATGGCGGAAACTAGTACCGCATGAGATTTTCTCACTTCTGTGCTTTCCACTAGTTTTCGTTCTTGCTCCAAGTCTTCACCCTTAGTTTTACCTCTAGGAAGCGTTCCTTCTGTTGGGGTTGCAATAACCCGCTCACCCTTAACTCGAATAAGGCTTTCAGGAGATGTTCCTAATACTATGTGATCCTCAAATTCTACATAATACATATAGGGTGCCGGATTTTCCTTCCGTAATTGACGATATAAAGCGAAAGCATCTCCTTGTAAATCAGCTATTAAGCGCTTTGAAAGCACAACCCTTACCGTCTCTTCATCCAAAATATTTTTAATAGCAGTAAGAGAGCTCTCAAAATGTTCATTCGCTAAGTATTCCTTTGGAGCATAGTGACAGTTTGTATCCTCAGCCTCTTTACCTTTTAAAAGCTGTTGTGCTAGCTCTTCTAAATTTGGTTCTTTTTTTTCTGCATCTATATTTGTATGAATTAGTGTAACTTCGTCTGTTACATGATCAAAAACAATAACTGTCTCATAAACATGGAAATGCACGTCAGGCAGCTCCATATTCACCTGTACAGTAGAAGGAATTGACGTTGCCCCATGACCTACATAACCAACAGCGCCTCCTGAAAATGGGAACTGCGTAGTATTGGAAACGCGAGGCATTAATCTTTTCAATAACACAAATAAATCACCTTTATGTGTATATGTTTTTCCCGTTTTATAGGAATACTCTTGAATTTCATCTCCTTGACCTTTATATGTTTTTCTAGGGTTAGCACCAATAAAAGAAAAACGTCCTGCACCCTCATGCTGGGCTGAACTCTCTAGCAAAAATTTATGATTACCTTGTAAGCGTCTAAAAATTAAAATCGGCGTTAAAGAATCACCATTAATTGTTTTCATTTTTGTTCTTGAACTCGTAGATAGCATAAGTACCAAGCTCCTTTTCAAAATTTCCCCTGAATGTAATCACTGTTTAAATAGTTGCTGAAAATAAAAAAAGCCCTCTGCAAAAAGGATTTTTCCTAATTGCAGAGGACGATTAAGACCGCGTTGCCACCTCATATTAGAGCATATTGCTCTCCCTTATGTGCTGTCCTAGCATGACATGAAATCCATCACACAAAGATAGTCCGAAGACTTTTAACTTTTTAACCTGCATGGTCATTAAAGTTAAAGCACCCCCTATAACGTGGGGAAGCCGTTCGCTTTTATTATAAGCGACTCTCATAAGTCCATTCACATAAGCTGCAAATCAGTTCACACCATCCACTGACTCTCTAGATTGCACACTTACACTACTATTCTTATTCAACAATTTCTCAGCTATTCTTATCTAAACTCAGCTCATCTGTTCTATGGCCAGCCTCGCTCCCGAGACCTTCTACCATTGTTCGAACAAAAAGTTAGCCTTATTCTATGCCAAACCAACAAAATTGTCAATCAATTCTGAGAAAAAGAAAAAATACGAATGAAATGATGAAAAGCATTACTAGTAAAAATCGCTTTTATCTATTCAACAAAAAGGAAGTAAAAATACCTAAATTTAAACTTTTTCCAAGTATTGACCTTGCAAAAATATCAAGTTATAGTAATTTCAGAACATTGATTCTCTAATATTATGAAGGAAAGAAGGAACGTAAATGTCCGTTCGCAAAAAACTAAATATAGGATTTATTTCATTAATTTGTTTATTACTGATTTTGAGTATTCTCTCATTTCTGCAATTTAAAGTAGCGAAGAGAGATATAGATGAGGCATTAAATCATCGAATTGTTCAAATGCAATTAACAGAAAAAATACAGCAACAAATTGCCTCTCAAGGCCTATTTTTACGTTCCTATATTTTAAATAGTAAAGATGAAACGGCGAAAGCTAATTTAGAAAGATATGAAAAGCTATTGCCTGAGACGATTCAAGAACTGACAAGTATCGTTCGTTCAGATTATACAAAGGGTATTATGGAGCAAGTAACTGCATTACAAAATGACTTACTGTCTAGTTCCGAAAAGGCGATGCAAGCTTTTACTAATGGCGACCCTGATTTAGCATTATCCTACATAAATAATGATGTGACAAAATATAATAGGGAAATCTTTGCTTTGACAAAAGAGCTATTAGAATATCATAATGAACAACTGCAAAAGGTTGAGCATAATGTGGATTTAACTGTATCAAGAGCTATCATTTTCTCCATTGTCTTGCTTATTGTAAGTGTTTTTGTAGGACTATACTTTATGAATTTTGTTAAAAATTCTATCATACAACCTCTGCGACAGGTAATCGTTGCAGCTGATGCATTAGCGCAAGGTGATTTAACAATCGCCCAACTTGACTATAGCTCAAAAGATGAAATTGGTATTCTTGCTACAGCAGTAAATACGTTAAAACAAAATTTATCTAAGCTAATAGGAAGTGTTCAAGATAGTGCCACACATTTATCTGCTGTTTCTGAAGAGCTTTCTGCAAGCACTGAGGAAGTGACAGCTACGTCAAGCGATATTGCACACCGTGTAAAAGAAACAACGAATCACTTAACTGCATCAGCCAGCTCAGCTCAGCAAAGTACAATCGCTATGGATGAAACCGCATCTGGTGTACAGCGTATAGCTGAGGCTACACAATTCTTACATCACAACGCTCTCAATATGACACATCTTGCCAATACAGGTGGTGCAACCATTTTAACTGCTAAAGATCAGATGGATACAATCTCTGGAGCTACAATACGTATTGCTGATTTAACAAAAAAACTTAGTAAGCAATCTGAAGATATTGGCCAAATTACAAAAGTAATCACAGCCATTACGGAGCAAACCAATTTACTGGCATTGAATGCCGCTATCGAAGCAGCAAGAGCTGGTGAACACGGCAAGGGCTTTGCAGTCGTTGCAGATGAAGTGCGAAAGCTAGCAGATGAATCAAATCAATCTGCGAGTCAAATTGTCGCAATTACAAATGAGATTCAAAAGGATACAAGAAATGTCGAGGATGCTGTTAATGAAGGTTTAGCATCTGTTCAGGATGGTGTAGCTAAAATATATGAGGCAGGTGATGCCTTTGACGCTATTTCATCATCTGTTCAAGACTTCACAGACCAAATTGAAGATATTTCAGCTACTTCGGAACAAATTTCAGCTGGCGCTCAAGAAGTAGCCGCCTCTATAACAGAAATTGCCACTGGTGCAGGCATTTCAGCAGATAACTCCCAAATTATTGCCCAGGCAGTTGAAGAGCAAGTAGCTACAATGCAGCAGGTCAATGCAGTAGCTGAGGAGCTAAGTGACAACGCCCAGCAGCTACAAGCCTTACTCCAACAATTTAGACTTTAATGGACAAAACAAAAAGAATCTGCAACTTTCCAACGAAAGCATGCAGATTCTTTTTTATCATCAAAAACAGGGAAAGAAAATTTCCTTCCCTGCTCCAAATTTAAAGTCATATTTTAAACAACAGGCTCGTCAGTACCCCATTGCTTCTTCTCTTTTTTGTGAATCTGACCATCTGATTTTTTCATTTCACGAATTTTTAATGAATACCAGATTTGTGCTGCAATACAGATTGATGAATACATACCTGTTATTAAACCAATTAATAACGCGATTGAGAAGTTTTGAATCGATGGTGCACCTAAAATAAGAAGTGCCACTGTAACGATAATAACCGTTAACACGGTGTTCACAGATCGACCCATCGTTTGACGTAATGATTTATTAACGATATTCGCTAACACTTCACGGTCCTGAATCGTATCATATCGATCTAAGTTTTCACGCATCCGGTCAAACGTAACAATTGTGTCATTAATGGAGTAACCAACAATCGTCAATACAGCCGCAATAAATGTGATATCAACCTCTAAACGCATAAAGCTAAATACCGCAACAATTAAGAATACGTCATGTAATAAAGAGACGATTGCCCCAACACCCATGCGCCACTCGAAACGAATCGCTACATAAATAACAATACCAAGAGCTGCCAGTGATAAAGCTTTGATTGCGTTAATCACAAGCTCTTTACCAACAGTTGGCGACACTGTACTTACCCCAGGCTCATGACCATATTTTTCGCCCGCTTCTTTTTTGAATTTCAAAATATCCGCTTGAGATAGATCTTCTTTATAACGAATAACCGCAGAGTTACTCTTTTCTCCTGCTAAAATGATATCCTCAGATGAGAAGTTGATACTATCTAAGTACTTAGATACTTCTTCTTTAGTTAAAGTTTGATCTGAGTCAATTTGCACACGCGTACCACTTGAGAAATCAATACCCAGGTTTAGACGGAATATACCAAGAACCACTAAACCAGCCACTAAAATAGCTAATGAGAATGTATAGAATTTCTTACGGTTGTGTACAAAATCAAAACGATCAAATTTTGTTGATAAATCTAATGTTCCGATATTTTCATCTAAGCTATGCTGTTTCGATTTCGCAATACCAAACCACGCAGGATTGTTGAAATAGCCACTATTTACAAGTAATCCTTGTAATACTCGAGATCCCCAAACAGCTGTTAGGAAGCTTAGTAAAATACTAATAATTAATGTTGTTGCAAACCCTTTAACAGAGCTTGTCCCGAATTTAAATAATACAGCAGCAGCTAATAATGTAGTAAGCTGTGCGTCAATAATCGCTGATAAGGACTGCTTCGAGCCGATTTGGAATGCTTGTTTTACTGAATGACCAACTCGTAGTTCCTCACGAATCCGCTCAGCCGCTAGAATATTGGCATCCACAGCCATACCTATACCGAGCACAATCGCTGCAATACCTGGAAGTGTTAAAACAGCATTAATCCAATCAAAAACCACAAGTACTAAGAAAGTGAAAATGGCAAGTGTAATGATAGAAATAAAACCAGGCAAACGGTAGTAGAATAGCATAAATAAGAAAATTAATACTACACCCACAATACCAGCGAAAACGGTACTTTTCAGTGCTTGGTCACCAAACTGTGCACCAACTGACGTAGAATAAATTTCATCAAGCTTTACTGGAAGTGCACCAGCATCTAATATACCTGCTAAATTCTTTGTTTCTTCAACTGTGAAGTTCCCACTAATCATTACATCTGTTGTATTTAATGTTTGACTAACTGTTGCAGCAGATGCATAACGAGGCTTCGCTTTTTGTGATTCAGTTTTATATGAATCAACACCTTCTTCAAAGTCTAACCATACAACGAGTAAATTTTCACCTGCTGGTTTAGCGGCAATTTTACTTGTAATATCAGCAAATTTTTTCGCATCTTTTAATGTTAATGAAACGATTGGGCGATTCTGCTGGTCAAAGGAATCCTTTGCTCCACCTGGCTTTAGGTCATCACCATCTAATAGTAAATTATCATCGACATCACGGAATGTTAAATTTGCAGAAGTAGACAATAATTTACGTGCTGATTCTTGGTCTTCAACACCGGCTAATTGCACACGAATGCGGTTTTTGTCTTCAACCTGAATACTCGGTTCACTTACCCCGATAGCATTTACACGTTCACCAAGTGCTGTTGCAGTTGCCGATAAAACACCCGGTGTAACTTCTTGTCCCTCTTTTAATTCTTTTACCTCATAAAGAACCTCAAACCCGCCCTGTAGGTCAAGACCAAGCTTAATGTCCTTTAAGACGCCGTTTACAGTCGTACTAATGGCTGCTGTAAAGAGCACCAAAATCAATACGAATGCAACTATACGACTTTTTAGTTTCATTTATAAATCCTCCTCGAATAGGGTGTAAGAGCATTCCTTACACTACAAACAAGTATAATAGCAAGACCTTTTGAAACGTCTATTCCTCCTTTTCCTGTAGAATAATGTAGCCTGTGCTTCAAAAAGGTTGCTCTACTTATTTCAATCGTTCATAACGCGCAAATTTATCTTTTTAACCTCTACTTTTCATAACAGCTATTAGAGGTATAACAGTAAAAATACTTATTTCAATAAAAAAAGCGCAACACACTCATTATGAAACAGGTTGCGCTTGGTGTCAATTCAACACTTTTAGTATTCTTTTATTATTTGACAATTTTTACACAGTTCTTAAACTTTAACTGGTCCAAGTAGCATTTTTAACTCTTCTGCGTTCAATTCTGAAAACCAATTATTACTTTGTAAAAACTCTACTTGATTAAAAGATACAATATCCGACGGAGATACAGAAAAAATAGTAGCGATAATCTGATGTAATCGTAATTGTTCGATATTTTTTTTACGCCATTTTTTCTCTATACAATAGCGCCAAAGTTCTTCTGCTGTAATCGCATCGTATTGAAAATGCTGAAACTCTCCTATCTTACTATCAATTGCCGGACGAATTTTTTCAAATAGTTGCTCATATTGCACACTCATTTTGAATCATCTCCAATCAAAGTTGTATCGTAAGACATGTTTGCATACAAATAGTGTAAATGAATTTTTGCGGCTTGAGAAGGGACGGATGGCATGAGTTCTTTTGTACGAGGTACACTATTTTTGATGTTCGTGATTTTTTTATCGAAACTCTTTGGCTTCTTTTATAGAATGCAGTTTATGCGGATCGCTGGTGAAGAAGCAGTCGGTATTTATATGACCGTCTATCCTGCTTTTATTTTCTTTATCTCACTCATTCAACTTGGACTACCTATCGCTGTAGCAAAAATTGTAGCAGAGCTACTAGCAAAAAACAAACGTGAAAACATCTTTGGTGTTATGAAAACCGCTATACTTTGGTCATTTATTGGTATGATCATCTTTATGCCAATTGTTGCACTAGCAATACCATATATCTCGACTACACTATTACATAATGAACATACAACCTTTACGCTCTGGATTGCGCTCTTTGCGGTGCCTGTGTCAGTTGGCTCTGGGCTATTGCGCGCTTATTTACAGGGTATCGCGAAAATTACACCAACAGCTTGGTCTCAAATGCTTGAACAACTTGTACGTATTGGCTTTATCACATTTATGCTTCCATATGTAGCAAATTATAATAATGCTTCTGTAACAGCAGCCTCTGCCATGGGGATTACGCTTCTAGCCGAAGTCATTGCTTTCTTATATTTGTGGATGCATTATATTATTTCAAAGAAAAAATTATTGACAAGAAAAAATAAAATCGAGGCATATCCTTCCTCACCCATGTTACGAGTAGCCCTCCCCTCTGCTGGAAGCAAGCTATTTGGTTCCTTTACATGGTTTTTAGAGCCGATTATCTTTTTAAAGGCTCTAACAATGGCTGGATTGACAGCCTCCGCAGCAACGATTCTTTATGGTGTTATTTCGGGCGTACTAGTGCCGCTTTTGTTATTTCCGGCTTTTGTATCCACTGCACTGTCAATTGTCCTAATTCCGGCTGTTAGCGATGCTGTAGCTCGTCAGCATACACCACTTTTACAGGAACGTATCTCCGTGTCGTTGCGATTATCGTCTTTAGTGGGATGTATTGCCGCTACGTATTTTTTTGTTCACGGTGATGAACTAGCGATGAAGCTCTTTCATCTACAAGAAAATCGAGGTTATGTGAAAATATTAGCCCCTATTTTTTACTTTTACTATATTCAAAGTCCATTGCACTCGATATTGCAGGCAATAGGCGAGGCCCGCGCTGCCATGATGAACTCCATTTACGGTGGTCTAGGAAAGCTATTTGTCATGTTTGTGCTCGCTTCTCAGCCTGGTATACAGGAAAAGGGGGCAGTTGTGGCAATTGGATTTGGTGTATTACTTACTTCGTTCTTGCATATCGCAACAGTCAGACAACGCAAAAATTTACGTGCAGGCTTTAGAATGTTTGTAGTACCTTATAGTTGCTTTATTGGGGTTTGCGTCACTCAATATTTTTTAATACCCATCATGTCTTTACCTTTTATTTTAAGTAGTTGTGTAACTTTATTTTTACTATTTACTTTTTTAATTTTCTCGAATCAGCTACGTTTTACGGATGTCCAGTATCTACGGAAATTAGTGAAAAAAGTTTAAGATTCTTTCAGTTGAATATGGAGTCGATTATCTTCCCAAATACAAAAAAATACAGTTTTACAATTTGTAATATTATTTTTGGCTAACTCAGCTATTAGCCACTCAGCATCCTTATGCAGAAGTTTCAAATGTCTTTCTTGAATATCGCCATCGATTATCAGTGGGTATACAAATGCCTTTTCATCTTTCTCATAAACAGAAAGATTCCCAGTGGGCTCCAAATAAGCGTAAGCAACTTCTGTAACAGAGGCAGTGCCATTTTCGCGCAATTGCTGACACAAATCATCTAAATTATAGCGTTGCTTGCGCATTTCTTTTTCTAAAATGACACCATCCTTAACCAGTAAAACTGGATCACCATCCACTAAATCACGAAATTTTTTATTTTTTAATGATAAATAAGCACTTCCTATTTGAATAAAAAACAACATGATAATTGGTAAAACGGCATGCATTAAAGGAGTTTCAAAGTCATCAAGTGCAAATGCGGCAACCTCAGCCATTAAAATGGATACCACTAAATCGATGACAGATAATTCACCAACCTCACGTTTACCCATTAAACGAAAAATGATTAGAATAAACACATAGATAAAGCATGTTCTAAAAATAATAATTAAATATTCTTCCATACAGTCACCCCCATACTAACAAGGTGACCGTGTATGTTGCATTTTATACAGAAATGCTTAGTCAAAAATAATTGAAATGGCGATAAGAAATACAAAAGGCATTATCCAAATTTATGTTGGACAACACCTTTAAATCGAAGTTTAGTTATTTTTCACTTACAATGCGTCCGATTGCTTGACGATCAAATTTTACACGTACATTTTCTGAGATTTTCAATGTTACTGCTGTATCCTCAATCGAATCAATCACACCATGTAAGCCACCTATTGTAATTACTTTATCTCCACGTTGCAAATTGCTCTGCATATTTTGTGTTTCCTGCTGTCTCTTTTTAGCAGGGCGGATTAAAATAAACCACATTGCAACGAACATCAACACTATCGGTATAAATTGTAAATACGAATTCATAATTCTTGCCCCCTTTCCATTATCACTTTTTTTAGTATAGACTATTCCACCATTAAAAAGCGATGGACAAGCCCAAAAATTTTCTATATTACTAATATTTTTTCTATAATAGACAATATTTTGCTAGAAATATACACTATTCACAGTGATTCACATTATCTTTTGACTATTTTTTGTGCATATCTTTTTGCCTTAAAATTAAAAGTTTTTAGCATCTGGGCCATTAAAGCCGTATTTCTCGAAAAACTCTTCTCGGAAATCACCTAGACGATCTTCACGGATTGCCTCACGTACTTGCTCCATTAATTTCAATAGGAAGTGTAAGTTATGGTATGACGTTAAACGAATACCAAACGTTTCCTCAGTACGAATAAGATGTCGAATATAAGCACGTGAATAATTTTTACAAGTATAGCAATCACAATTCAGATCAATTGGGCCAAAATCACGAGCATACTTTGCATTCTTCACTACTAAACGTCCTTCAGAAGTCATTAGTGTACCATTACGTGCAATACGTGTTGGCAGTACACAGTCAAACATATCAATACCACGAATTGCCCCGTCGATTAATGAGTCAGGTGAACCAACCCCCATTAAATAACGTGGTTTATTTGCAGGCATTAATGGTGTAGTAAACTCTAAAACTCTATTCATGACATCCTTTGGTTCACCAACGGACAGCCCTCCAATAGCATATCCTGGGAAATCTAGCTCGACTAATGCTTCTGCTGAACGACGGCGTAATTCCTCATATTCTCCACCCTGAATAATACCAAACAGCCCTTGCTCTTCTGGACGGTTATGTGCTTCTTTACAACGCTTCGCCCAACGAGTTGTTCGGTCAACAGATTGTAGCATATAGTCGTAAGTTGCAGGGTATGGCGGACATTCATCAAAGGCCATCATAATGTCTGAACCTAAATCATTTTGAATTTCCATTGCCTTTTCTGGGCTTAAAAACAATTTATCTCCATTCAAATGATTGCGAAAGTGAACCCCTTCTTCTTCAATTTTTCGGAATTGACTAAGTGAGAATACTTGGAAGCCACCTGAATCTGTTAAAATTGGGCGATCCCAGTTCATAAATTTATGCAGGCCCCCTGCTTCCTTGACAATATCATTGCCTGGACGAAGCCATAAATGGTACGTATTAGATAGGATGATACCTGCATTCATTTCCTTTAGCTCCTCAGGAGACATTGTTTTAACGGTTGCTTGCGTCCCTACTGGCATAAAGGTCGGTGTTTCAAAGGAGCCATGTGGTGTATGCACGATACCAAGACGTGCTCCTGTTTGCTTACAAGTATGAAGTAGTTCATAACGAATTGCTGGTTGTGTCATAAAATAAATATTCCTCTCTTATCTGAAGTAAAAACAGTACTCCGATTTTATCCTTAATTATCTCTTCGGACGAATAAACATAGCATCACCAAAGCTAAAGAAGCGATATTTTCCCTCTACAGCTTGATGATAGGCACTTAAAATTGTCTCTCTTGTTGCAAGCGTACTAACAAGCATGACAAGGGTAGATTTCGGCAAATGGAAATTTGTAATTAAGCCATCTACCACTGTAAATTCATAACCTGGGTAAATAAAAATAGAGGTCCAGCCTTGTTCTGCTCGCACTTCTCCATTATATTTAGAGCCAATAGTTTCTAGTGTTCGTGTAGAAGTTGTCCCAACTGCAATCACTTTGCCACCATTACGCTTTATACGATTAATCGTTGAAGCAGCTTCTTCTGTCACACTATAGAATTCAGCATGCATTTCGTGATTTTCAATGGAATCTACACTGACAGGTCGAAAAGTTCCGAGTCCCACATGTAACGTGATAAAGACAACCTCCACACCTTTTGCCTTTACTTGTTTCAGTAATTCTTCTGTAAAATGCAGTCCCGCTGTTGGAGCTGCAGCTGAGCCTCGTTCTTTAGCATAGACGGTTTGGTATCGATCCTTATCCTCTAATTTTTCGCGAATATATGGAGGTAAGGGCATCTCACCAAGCTGTTCTAAAATTTCATAAAAAATCCCATTATAGTTAAACTCAAATGTACGTCCGCCATGATCAAGCTCTCCTGTACAAGTAGCTGTCAGTAAGCCATCTCCAAATGTGACAATTGTACCGACTTTTACACGCTTTGCTGGCTTCACAAGTGTTTCCCATTCATCCGTACCAGCCATTTGCTTTAATAACAATACTTCTATATGGGCACCTGTTTCCTCTTTTATGCCCATTAAACGCGCTGGCAGTACTCTTGTATCATTTAGCACAAGGCAATCACCAGCATGTAGCTCATCTAAAATATGTGCAAAATGATGATGCTCCACTACATTTGAGCCTGGCGTCACAACCATTAATCGGCTAGCTGTTCGATCGACAAGCGGCGTTTGGGCTATAAGCTCCTCTGGTAATTCAAAATCAAAATCTTCTACACGCATGAAAAAAACTTCCTTCTTCTATGTTTGTTGGGGATAATCATATCCAAAATGTTCGTAGGCTAAATGACTAGCGACTCTTCCACGTGGAGTACGCTGGATAAAGCCAATTTGCATTAAATACGGCTCATAGACATCTTCTATTGTAATCCGCTCCTCACCGATGGATGCAGCTAATGTATCTAAGCCTACAGGACCTCCCTTAAAGCGCTCAATCATATTGGTTACTAGTTTATGGTCTATATGATCAAGTCCTCTAGGATCGACCTGTAACAGCTCTAATGCTTGCTTTGCAAGATTCTCTGTTATCATACCATCTCCAAGCACCTGTGCATAATCTCGCACCCGCTTCAACAAGCGGTTTGCTATACGAGGTGTTCCACGCGAGCGTCTAGCCATTTCACCTGCTGCTACTTGCTCAATTTCCACATCAAATAAATGTGCACTACGCACGACAATCTCAGCAAGTGATGTATCATCATAATACTCTAACCTCAGCAGTACACCAAAGCGATCCCTTAAAGGTGCCGATAATGCGCCAGCCCTTGTTGTGGCACCGACGAGCGTAAATGGTGGCAAATCAAGACGGACAGAACGTGCTTCAGGCCCTTTACCAACAACAATATCTAAGCAAAAATCTTCCATGGCTGGATAAAGTACTTCTTCAATAGCACGTGGCAAGCGATGAATTTCATCGATAAATAGTACATCTCCAGGCTCTAATGAACTTAAAATAGCTGCTAAATCTCCAGGACGTTCGATTGCAGGTCCGCTTGTCATGCGCACATTGACATTCATTTCATTGGCAATAACAGCAGCTAGTGTCGTTTTCCCAAGTCCAGGAGGTCCATATAATAGCACATGATCTAAACTTTCCTGACGAAGCTTTGCTGCTTCAATGAAAATTTGTAAATTCTCCTTTACTTTATGCTGTCCAATATATTGTGCCAATCGCTGGGGTCTTAAAGATAATTCAAATTGCTCATCATAGCTGCCTGCCTCACTAGCCATCATACGTTCAGACATGTACTTTTCCCCCTTTCACTATTTCAACTTAAGTAGCAATTGTAACGCTTGTTTCATAAAGGCATCTGTCGTTTGCAGCTTTTCATTTTCCTCAAGCTGTGGACGTACTTTTTCAAGCTCTTTTTCAGAATAACCAAGTGCCAATAAAGCAAGAATTGCCTCCTCCAGCTCATGTTTATACGGGTTTACACCGAACAGTGGTAACTCATCCTCAGTACTAGGCAATTCAATTGTGTCCAGTATGGAACCAAGCTTGCCTTTTAAATCTAAAATCATTTGACGTGCTGTTTTTTTTCCTACACCAGGGAATTTTACTAAAAAAGTTTCATCTTCTCTTTCAATAGCACTAATTACCTGCTGTGGGTTACCTGTAGCTAAAATAGCCAACGCTCCTTTTGGCCCAATTCCTGAAACTAAAATGAGCTTACGAAATAATTCTCGTTGGTCCAGATTAGGAAAACCATATAAAACTTGCGCATCTTCACGTACGTGTAAGTGTACAAAAATTTGTTGTTCAAGGGCTGATGTTCTAAACGCAAATGGATTCGGTGTGTTTAGCTGCCAGCCAATTCCTTGCTGCTCTAGCACAATATACTCAGGGGTAATACGTGTTATTTGTCCTTTTAAATAGTCATACATCTATAATCCCTCACATTCATCGTCTTCGATTATAGCATATAGCGAACGAATGCTCGACTATAAGAAATAGTATAGTAGTTGCACCCACACAAAAATGACCGCCAAAAGACGGTCATTTTTTCATCATTCTATCAATATCGTACCACAATTTTGGCCAGTATGTGAGGGCACGTTTTGTAAACGGTACTAAATAATCTAAAAATACTAGCTGCTGTTCTAATGGTAAATCTACTGCAAAAAGCCATTCTCGTAATAGTTCATTTGGATATTTTAAACGATGTAGCTTTCTTTTATCTAATCGTTTCAGCTCTGGTAGCTCTGAAAAAATTTTAGTAAGGTCATAATCTACCGCTGGTAATACCCGATGTAACCATAAAATATATTCATCATCTGCTTCTCCAAGATGTGCCAAATCAAAATCAATTAACTTTAATTCGCCATCAGAGCACCTTAAAAAATTATGATGTACAACATCTCCATGTAAAAGTGTAATATCTTTTTCGGGTACATCCTCCATAGAGATTAACTGTAAGGATTTATCACTATAGTGTAAAATTTGATCTATTTCTTCTTTTGTTAAAAAAGCGCGGAATTCATTGCGTCTGCTCTTAAAACGTAGATAACGCATTTGCCATTTTAAAAGCTGTGAATAAGTGTGTAAACCCGGTACTTTTTTCCAGGATATTTTTTTATGGGTATCATGTAAAGCAATTAATAGCTTAAGAGATTCTATTCTGTCCTTTTTATGAGTAAAATTAGCACTGTGGCTATCCTCTTGCCATACTTGCACAATTAAATTTTCATCATCACTCTTCACTATAGGCAAAATTAACGAAGGCGTAAGCCGTCCAAGCTGTCGATGGATTGCCTTTACCTTTTCTGTTATTTCTAATTGCTTTGCACGTTTGACAAAATAGGTTTTGGAGCGATATTTATATTTCCAAATATTAGGCTTTAACTCCTCAATAATATATGCTTTTTCACCATCGATAAGGCGTCATCCCGCCTGGGTATAAGTGCGGTGACACCCATGGTCCACATGTCGGGCATGGCGGTGGGCAAGCCGATGGACATGGTGGCGGTGGTGGGCATGGCGGTGGGCAGTGACATGGGTCCATTTGCCAATTCGGCATCATTGGTTGAGCATTGCAACCACAAGACTGCCCCATATTCATCTCTGGCATAGGTTGGAACTGAGGCTGCGTATATGCTTCAGGTTTTTGGAAGAACGGTGATGTGCTTGACTCTAAGAAATTCTCCATTCCAGCTACATGACTACCCTTCATTTCACAAGATGTTGGTTGCTGTGGCATTGTATAGGCTTCTACTTGTGGCTCCATTTGCATCGGCATCTGCATTGGCATCTGCATTGGCATCTGCATTGGCATTGGCCACCACATATGATGATGAACTGGCTGATGACAGCTAGAACAATGTGGTACTGCTGGCATTTGTGGTGGCATGATATAAATTGGTTGTGGCATTGGCGGTGGCGGTGCTGGTTGTATAACAGGTGGCGGTTGAATTTGTACTGGTGGTGGAGCAACGTTTTGTGTTTGCTCTATCTGCGGCATAACTACTTGCTGGTGCCAGCTTAGCTCTACAGGCTGTGGTACAAACATCGGTTGTTGTGGCATTGGCATCGGCATTGGATAAGGTATTGGTATCATCTGTGGTTCTGGCATCGGTGGTGGTGGCACCACAACAGGTGGTGGCATTGGTCTTTGTACCTCTTTTTTAACACTTTCTTTAACTGGCTTTGTAGGTGATTCTTTGTGCATTTGTGTTTCCTTATGTCCCTCTTTATGTGTTCCCCAGTTTGTTTCTCTATGTCCCTCTCTGTTCCCATCTCGATGCCCTTCTCTATGCCCTTCTCTATGCGGTTCTTTGTTTATTTTTTCAGGCAAAATGATTTCCATGCCTGGAACAATATAATCTGGATTAGCAAGATGGGCATTCAGTCTCTTTAAATCTTCAAACGAAACGCCATATTCCTTGGCAATCTTCCACAACGTATCTCCCTTTTGAACAATATGAATACGCAATGTTTTCCTCCCTTCCTCTCTACGTATCATATGTTCAATGTTTCATTTGGATACAAAAAATTCACGCATGTTAGAAATGCTTCATGGTACACTAGGCTTTAAGGAAAACTGCTTCCTTTATTACAGGCAGAGGTGATCTCTTATGAAAAAAATGTTAGGCGAGGAGCGCAGATTGTATCTTCTGGCACAATTAAAAAATAGTACAACACCTATAACAGGCACAGACCTAGCTAAATTTGCCAATGTATCTAGACAAGTCATTGTCAATGATATGACATTATTAAAGGCTAGAAATGAGCCTATTATTGCAACTAGCCAAGGCTATCTCTATATGCACCAGGAACACTTGCAGCATACTGTAGAACGGACAATCCCCTGTTTCCATACATCAGTGGATGCTGAAGATGAGCTGATGACCATCGTTGACTGTGGAGGCACAGTAAAAAATGTTATCGTTGAACATCCAATTTATGGTGAAATTACTGCGTCCCTCATGGTATCTAATCGGCATGAGGTTAAACAATTTATTGAACGTATTAACGAAACACAGGCAAGCTATTTATCCGAGCTCACTGGAGGTACACATCTACATGTTATTTCTGCACCTTCAACAGAAATATTAAATTTGATTGAGCGTACATTAGAAAATAAAGGCTATTTAATTGCAGATCAATAGTATTTTCTTAGCTGCTAGCCTTCTCTACAAAAAGACTAGCAGCTGCTTTTTATCTGTTATATTTTTTATTACTTTTTGGTGAGGTAATCTCAATTGTATCCCCTTCAGTTAACTGGTTAAATAAATAATCCGTCAGGGGATCATTTTTCTGGATGTTAGCACTTCGACTGATGGTCATTACATATCCTTTATGACCTGTCTTTTCAATTAGTGGGAAATTTTTTTGAAGAGAAGGTGCTTCATTCAGCATTGTTAAACGCACTGAAACATAGTTATCTGTTCCATCTATAGGTGCAATTGTACCATCTATTGGTACAATATAAATTAACACGACTAAATCGCTTTCCTGTACTTTTTTTACAACACGAAATGATTTAAAAAACCAAGTTTGCATACCTATTTTCACTTTTTTGTAGTCATTTTTTTCTAACCGAGTGGCTATTTCTGCTAATCGATAGAATATTAATTGAAAAGCAATAATTTCTTCATGTGTAACACTTTCCTCTAATGCTTCGCGAATAGAAATTATTAAATATTTACCTAAATTTTTATAATGGTCTGGTAAAAGGCCCAAGCTTTGGTACTGATGTACGATTGGTTTTATGGATGGGATAAATTGTTTTAAAGATTCTTGCATCACAGCTCCAAAAACCATATCGATTAATGACATTGCAAATTCTTCTATTTTGTTGACATCATCTTGAAACATATGTAGGAAATCTGGTTCATTGTTCTGTAATTTTTCCACAAAAAGTATCTTTATTTTTTCTTTATTCAGTTGTATTGCTGGTGCAATTTTTTTAATCTCCTTTTGAATATCCACCAAAAACATACTTTTACCTCCTTTTTTACCAAATAAATACTATTAATACTAGTGTAACATGTTTAAGGAGGAAATCGACTCAGCAATTTTAGTCATTTTTTGACAAAAAAAGCTATCCAATATAAATTGGATAGCTTCATAGCTAGAGAAATCTTTTTTGCTGGGAAGATGTAGGCAAAAGGCAAATTTTTTTTTGACCAAAAAGACGATATCTATTTTTCGCCACTGCTCGATACACAATATTTCGTAAATATGATGGTACGATAATGAAAAGATAGCAGATTGACCACAAACCATCTAATTTTCGACTGATTCTAAGAGCAGCTGTTGATTCAACATAAGCCTTTCCATGTTCGATTAATATGACACTGTCAACATTCTCTGACACATTATATTTTGCAAGGAGTGCTTGTCCCACATCACTTTGGATGGACGCAAATTGAAAATACGCTGCCTGATCATACCTAATAATAAATTGCACACTGCTATCACAAAAATTACAGATCCCATCAAACAAAATAATGCCGCCCATACTAAGCCTCCTAGCCCGTTTTTAAGATTCATCTGACGTCAAATACGTAAAGTAAGTACCAAGTGACTTTACCTTGCAGCCAAGTGCAGCTAGCTCTTCCATTGCCCCGCGCATCATAGGTTCTTTTTCATCTGCTAAGACATCAATCATAAAGAAATAGTCACCTAAGCCCGTTTTTAATGGCCGGGATTCAATTTTACTTAAATTTAACTGCCGCCATGCAAATACAGATAGCACTTGATGTAATGCCCCTGAACGGTCAGTAGGTAAGGTGATCATAAAAGTTGTTTTTGCCTGTCCATCTGATAATTCCTGTGGGAGCCGTATATTTTGCTTTGATAATACGAAGAAACGTGTATGATTAAAATGGAAATCATGAATATTTGGTTGAACGATTTCCAAATCATATTTTTCTGCCGCTGCTGCATTGCCAACTGCTGCAATGCACTCGTTTGGATTTTCGGATACATATTTTGCCGCTGCGGCAGTTGAAGTTGTTTGCTGTAATGGTACATGGCTGAAGCGATAGAATAAGTATTTATGACATTGTGCTAATGCGTGTGGATGTGAATAAACACCCTCAATTGATTCCCAATGATCCTTTTGGGCTTTATTGACCATTAAATGCTGCTGGATTTTTAGCTGAAGCTCTCCTGTAACGTATAAGATTGCCTCATGGAATAAATAATCGAGTGTCAGTGTTACAGAGCCCTCTAGAGCATTCTCCATAGGAACAACTGCTAAATCTACCTTCCCCTCAGCTACCGCCTCAATGCATTCTGGAATTGTTGCACATGGAACGAGCCACTCGGTTGGAAAGATTGCTTTTGTGGCTAAGTATGTAAAAGATGCTTCTGGTCCTAAATATGCGATTCGTTTTTCCCAATGCTGCTCTGTCATTGCAATTACCTCCTTCACTACAATTGTAGTTTATAAATTATTTTTACATATATGTTTTTGACACCTGCACTAATATCCTATTCGTTTCTAGAATGATAAGAATGAGGAGCTGTCCCATCAGATACCATTTCTAATGAGACGCTCCTCTTAAAGCTTTATTTGCCGTCTTCTATCTTAGCAGCAATTCAAAACAGATATTACAATGCTCCAGAACTAATAACTTCCGCTGATTCTACAAAATCTAAACGCTTTAGTTGCTGTATTAATTCATCAAGCTCACAAGTCATGCTTGTTACATCTAATGATAAAGTAACATTAGCACGCCCTTGAATAGGTATGGTTTGATGAATTGTTAGCACATTGCAATGTGTGTTTGTTACTGTTTCTAGAAGCTTTGCAAGTGTTCCTTTACGGTCTTGAAGCTGTAAAAAGACTGTTAAAATGCGTTCCTGCACAATTGAGTGGAAAGGAAATACAGCATCACGATATTTGTAAAACGCACTTCGCGATAAATCCACCTGCTTTACCGCATCCCAAATGGATGAAACTGATCCACTTGAAAGTAAGTGCTTCGCCTCCAAAGTTTTTTGCATAGCATCCGTTAAAACATCTTCACGAACTAAATAATATCGCTGATTCGCAACATTCTTCATACGCTTCCCCCTAAAACTCTTGTCTTAATCGACAAATTCAAATTCAAACTCTTGTAGACGAACTGTATCGCCATCTTGCGCTCCTCGTTCACGTAAAGCTTCATCTACGCCCATTGCACGTAATTGACGAGCAAAGCGGCGAATTCCATCTTCACGGCTAAAGTCAGTCATTTTGAATAGGCGTTCAATTGCATAACCACTAATAATAAATGTTCCATCATCATCACGAGTGATTTCAAAATCTTCACCTTTTGCCTCATGTTTATACATGACTGTTGCCTCTGATTGCTCCTCTAAATCATCATATAGAGGGAATTCTGGTGTTACCTCTAGTAAATCTGCAATGGCAAATAATAATTCTTTTAAACCTTGACGCGAAATCGCAGAAATCGGGAAGATTTGAATATCTTCTCCTACTTTTTGGCGGAACTCCGCTAAGTTATTTTCTGCTTCTGGCATATCCATTTTATTGGCTACAATAATTTGAGGACGCTCTGTTAAACGAAGATTATATTGTTTTAGTTCCTCATTAATTGTTAAATAATCCTCATATGGATCGCGACCTTCCATCCCTGACATATCGATCACATGAACAATAACACGTGTACGCTCGATATGACGTAAAAACTGATGACCTAAGCCCACCCCTTCATGTGCTCCTTCAATAAGACCAGGTAAATCTGCCATCGCAAAGCTTCGATGATCCTCTGTCTCAATCATGCCTAAATTCGGAACGATTGTTGTAAAATGATAAGCACCAATTTTTGGCTTAGCAGCAGAAACAACTGATAGAAGTGTAGATTTACCAACACTTGGGAATCCTACTAGTCCCACATCTGCTAAAACTTTTAACTCTAATATAACATTTAATTCTTGTCCTGGCTCACCTTTTTCAGAAAGTTCTGGAGCTGGATTTGCTGGTGTTGCAAAGCGAGAATTACCACGTCCACCACGGCCTGCTTTTGCGATAATCGCCTGTTGACCATGCTCGACTAAATCGGCAATAACAACGCCTGTTTCTTCGTTCATTACGACTGTGCCTGGTGGTACTTTAACGATTAAATCGTCTGCACGTTTACCATGCATTCCTTTACTCATACCATGCTCACCACGGTCAGCCTTGAAGTGGCGTTTGTAGCGGAAATCCATTAACGTACGCAGGCCCTCTTCAACTTGAAACACAACATTTCCACCGTGACCACCATCGCCACCAGCAGGACCACCATTCGGTACAAATTTTTCACGACGGAAGGCTACCATTCCATCCCCACCGTCGCCACCTTTTACATAAATCTTGACGTGATCGACAAACATTTAATTCACTCCCTACTTGCACTCAATACATATCGCCAGCTCGTTGTTGTCTGCTCAATTGTTTGAATGTCTAATTGTTTCAAACCTTTTTCGGTGAATGCATCAGCACTCCATAGCCCATTTAGCGTGAATGTCACGGCAAATGTATGATCGTCAACACGTACATCAAGCGCTAAGCTTTGTTCTGTAAATGGATCTAATGTATCATAAACATGCATAACTGTTTTGTTTAAGGTATCTACAATTTCCCTATCAATATTATTGGTAACAGGCTTGTTTATCTCACCGCTAAGCTCTAATGACAAGGAAGGATAGCGCCAACCTGCCGTTTGCAGCCACTCAATTGTTTGTGGTAATTGTAGACGATTAAGGATAGAAAATTTTCGTAATTGTTCCGAATAATTTTGAATAAGTTTTTTTGATTCGTCAATTCTACCTAAATCTAAATTCATGCGAATCAATTGAAGTTGATTCACATAATCATGATTTGCAAAACGTAATACTTCACTAATGGTTAGTGATTGATTGTTCATCCCATTCACTCCAATAAAGTTATCCTTACTAGTATAACAAGTTTTACTGTATTTTTCCCTTAATTCTTCATCGAATTTTATCATGCACTACCAATAAAAGAAAACAGTAAACCTTTTAGAGTTTTACTGCTTTTGCTTTTTAGTGCTTCTATAGATTGTTTTCATTTTATCTATATGGAACTTTATTTTATACAAGGACTTTAATGTTCCAGTATATTCTGCTGCTGTCATTGTTTTCCCATTAAACAGTTCAAATAAAGCTATGCGCTCTTCTTGTTCCAAATATTCTCTTATATTAAAGGTTAACAAGATAGCAGCATATTTTTGATAGAAAGGATAGGAGACGAGCCGGCAAAGTGCTTTTTTACAAGCAGCAATAATGTTATTACGATGGTTATCAAATTTATCCGCTTTATAGTCATCAGATACATGCATCTTTTTCATATAATTATACATATCAAAATGTTTCAAAAATGCTCCAACCTTCTTCACACTACTTATAATGCCCATATTCCTCTGTATTCATATCGTTTTTTTCTGCTAAATAAGCCTCTTTATTAGCAATCTAACTATTGAGCTCATATCTCCACAACAGTCTTGGGATACTATATACAAATGATCGTATATGTCTCTATATTCTTTCAAAGATTGTTCAATTACATGTACGATGGCATCCTCAAGTTTTGCTTAAATTCGCATTCATCTCACCATCTATAGAGGTGGGAGACTTCTGCTGAAAGAAGTTAAACATTCCATCACTCCAATATAGTACTTATCTCATCTCATTACCCTATCTATTACTCTATTACAATCTATTATTTTGTTTATAGGGGTTGTTTTCGCTATATCAACTCTACTTAGTAAAAAGTCTTTATATGTATTATATTATATTGAGGCAGTAAAAAAAGGACTGCTTTAATAGCAGTCCTTTAATAATTAAGCTTCTTGTGATTCTGGGTATACAGATACTTGTTTGCGATCGCGACCTAAGCGTTCGAATTTAACAACGCCGTCAACTTTAGCAAATAGTGTATCGTCACCACCGCGACCTACGTTTGTACCTGGGTAAATTTTTGTACCGCGTTGACGGTAAAGAATTGAACCACCAGTTACGAATTGGCCATCAGCACGTTTAGCACCAAGACGTTTAGACTCAGAGTCACGTCCGTTTTTAGTAGAACCTACCCCTTTTTTCGATGCGAAAAATTGTAAATCTAAAGTTAATAATAATTTCATTCCGTTCCACCTCCTACTAGCTCGTATTTAACTCGAATAAATTCTGGATACTTTTCTACAATTGAATATACTTGAGCAGTCATAACCTGAAGGACTAGCTGTATTTGCATATCAATTTCTTGTGGCAAATCAGTTGGTAGGTCTACTTTTAGGTAGCCTCCTCCTTCTAAAGCTTGATCAATTTTCGGCTCAACATTAGTTAGTCCAAAAATTACGTTAACAGTATACATTGCAATAGTAGAAGCACTAGCACATACTAAATCTTTACCCGAATCTTCATAATTAGCATGTCCTGAATATTCAAATGCTGACACATGTCTATTTTCATCATGGTGAATCGTAACTTGTATCATTCGCTACACCTCACAATTAAGCGTTGATTGTTTCAACAACTAATTTTGTGTAAGGTTGACGGTGACCTTGTTTACGACGGTAGTTCTTTTTAGCTTTCATTTTGAAAACAACGATTTTTTTCGCACGGCCTTCTTTCACAGCTTTAGCTGTTACAGTAGCACCTTCTACGAATGGAGCGCCAACTTTAACGTTTTCGCCACCAACGAATAATACTTTATCAAAAGTTACAACCTCGTCAGCTTCTACACCTAATTTTTCAACATAGATTTCTTGACCAGCTTCTACTTTGATTTGTTTACCACCAGTTTCAATAATTGCGTACATTTTACTGCACCTCCTCTTAGACTCAGACTCGCCTGTTTACAAAGGTGATCAGAGATACTTAAACCTTTCCAGAGCGGTTGTAGTAGCACAGGTGCTACAAACAATAACATTAAAATATTACCACACGCTTTTTTTTAAGTCAATCTATTCATCACATATTTCTCAAATGCTAAGCGATATTTTCGATAGTTCCATTCTTTTATTGCTTGAAGCCAAATAAATAAACAAAGAATAGCTAAAAAAATAGAATGTGGGAGATTAGTTAACGTTAAAATAAATGTGATAGATGTTATTATGAGAGAAAGCCAATAGTAATATTCAAACGCATGAACACTTGGATAAAATAAATATAAACACGCCATAAATATTCGACCACCGTCCAACGGAATAATCGGTAATAAATTAATAGCTAAAAGGACAAGCTGAACATTGATAAGCTTATTGGCAAGAATTTCTGGCATAAAAAAAGCGAGGCCAATCCCTATAATTGTAGCGATTGGTCCCCCTAGGGCAATCCATAGGAGTGACGATGCTGGCACAACCGCTGGATTTTCAAATTCGATTTCCCCTCCATATGGTGTAATAACACATGATTTGACCTTAACGCCGCAAAGCATTGCGGCTAATAGATGCCCGGCTTCATGCCAAAGTAAGGAAGTTAAAATAATAGCATAGTAGGCAATTTGGCCACTAAAAATCATTAACAATACAAGAGGGATACAAAGAAGGTGTAATTTAATCTTCATCTGCTGTCGTTGATTCCAGCCATTGCACAATCTGTTCTAAATTATAATGTGTTTTATCTTTTTCAATTGATAGATAGAGTTGTCCAGCCTCTTTCATGCCGATTAAATCATTTGTCTGCACCGTTGTATAGGGTAGCTGTGCTAAACTATCCAGCATACCATAGGAAACTGTTGTGCCGTCATCATAAGTAATCGTCATCGTTTTACCCGTGTATTTTGTATGACCTGTAAAAACAACTAGACCATTCTGTCCAGCATAGATAGGTAAACCTATATCATACTGCAATAAAAAGCCTTCCTTAAAAACTTGAGCATTTGCAAACGCTAAAAGTTCAGTTTGCCCAACATCGCTCGATACTAAAATGGTTTCATCCTCTTTGTTTAACCAGCTTTGCCCTAGCTCGCTTAAATAAGTTAAATCCTCTGATGTTGTCACCAGCTTTCGCACAGGTGTATCTAGCACCCCCTGATCTTCTAGACGAATCATCAGCATAATTCCTGCCACAAGTAAGATTGTGACCATCCATTTCCATTTTTTAAACAAGCCCTCATCCTTTTTTCACACTATATGAGATTGCATGTCCATTCATGCAGAAAAAGTTTTGAACAGGTCAACTATCCAAGTAGGACATCGAATTCTGGATTGTGATGATTCTATCCACTACTTTGGTTCTTCTATCGATCACTTCGAGGTTTCTATCCGCCACTTTGGCTCCTCTATCCATCACTTCGAGGTTTCTATCCATCAAGCCACAAAAAAGCCTTCTCGCACAAATGCACGAAAAGACTTAAAAGACTATCTCGAAAATAACGCTTTCAGTTTTGAAAATACACCCCTATTTTCATCTTCAATCGCCATAAGTGGTACAGATTCACCAAGTATTCGACGGGCAATATTACGATAACCCAAGGATGCCTTATTTGCAGGATCCATGACAATTGGCTCACCTTTATTCGATGATGAAATAACATCTTCATTATCTACAATTATACCTAATAAGTCGATAGACAAATGTGTAGTTATCTCATTTACATCCAGTGTATCCCCATTTTTCATCATATGCTGACGAATACGATTAATAATGAGTTTAGGTGCTGTGATTTCTTCCTGCTCAAGCAAGCCAATAATACGATCCGCATCACGCACAGCAGAGATTTCAGGTGTTGTTACTACAATGGCATGCTCTGCACCAGCAACAGCATTACGGTAACCCTGCTCAATACCAGCAGGACAGTCTATTAATACATAATCATAATCTCTTTTTAACTCTTCTATTAAGCTCCTCATTTGCTCAGGATTAACAGCATTTTTATCTGTCGTTTGAGCAGCAGGTAATAAAAATAGTTTCTCATCTACCCGTTTATCTTTTATTAATGCTTGATGAATTTTACAACGTCCTTCAACAACATCAACTAAATCATAAATAATTCGATTCTCAAGACCTAATATTACATCCAAATTACGTAGACCAATATCAGTATCTACTAAACATATTTTTTTACCCTGTAGAGCCAATGCAGTCCCAAGGTTAGCCGCTGTCGTTGTTTTTCCGACACCGCCTTTACCTGAAGTTATGACGATCGCTTCTCCCACACTAGCTTCCTCCCTTAGACACATTTAACAATGGTCGAATATTTTTTAACACATGAATTTGATCGTACGTAATACGCCCATCGTAGCCGATAAATGCACATGTCATTTCTGCCTGATTAATTGCTTTTACATGTTCGTCTGACATCACTTGAACCTGATCAGCAATCATGATATGTGTTGCTTCAAAGCGGGATGCTGCAATGATTGCCTCCTTATTACCATAAAGACCAGCATGTACAATACCTTTAAGTCTACCTAGAACATACACATTACCACCAGCTTCAACACGTCCATTTGGATTGACATTTCCAACAACGATAATATCACCTGCCGAACGCACAATTTGTCCCGATCTGACCACGCCTATATATGTATCTTGTTGACTTTCAATCATTTTCTGGTTGCTTTCATGGATAGTCAGTACTTCACTTTGCACTTTTGAAACTATAAGTTGCTCTGTTTCCTGCACAATTTTAATTAGCTCATTCATTTGATCTTCTGAACAGTATCGATAGCCTAAATATAATTGGACATCCACTTTGCCATCGATACCGCTTTCTGAAACCTTTTTCTTTAATTCTTCTACTAAATCGACATATGCGCATTGATCATCTAAACGAAGAACAAAACCATCCTTTGTCCCCTTCATATTCACTAACTGTTTTTTCATGAATGCCTCACCTCACGTTGCTCTTTGTTAAGAAACTTCACGTGCTCTCTGTAAGACACGCGCATTAATTAAATATTTGAAAGCCCAACCAAGCATCATTAAAAATAAAGCATTTGCAATGATTGTTGGAAGTAGTCGTGAACGTAAGAAATCCGATAATGGGATTGCTGTAAAATCGATAAGATAGAAAAATTGATAGAGTATAAATTCTAAAATGGCTACTAAAATAACTGAGATTGACGTTGTCACAACTAAGTGCTGATGAATCACTTTCACAATAGACCCTGCTAAAAAACAAATAAGCGGATATAGCACTGAATATAATCCAATAATATCAATGTAAAACACATCATACAAGACACCAAAAAAAAGTCCATACATTACCGCACGCTGACGGCTGTAATAGATGGATATAAAAATTAAATATAAGATTAAAAATCGTGGAACTAAATAGTAGATATGCCCCTTCACTTCAATTGGTGAAAGCATCGCAAACTCTGGTTCTAGTAAAAAAAGTAAAACCGCCACAGAGGGGATGAGAAATCGAACCATTATTTTTCCTCCTCTTCATTCGCCTCTGGTGGATTTGATAGATCCTCATTGGTTGCATTGCCATCTGACCCATCAATAACTGTCGATGTGCGTTTCGCAATCACAACATGGTCTAAAATTGAAAAATCTGCAGATGGTTTTACATAGGCCATTTTTGTTAAGCCAAAATCATCTGTACTTACTTCTGTTATTTCTCCGATCGGCACCCCTTTAGGGAAAATACCGCCAAGACCTGAAGAAACTACTTGCTGGCCTTCTTTAACTGTTAAGCTAGAATCGATTCGCTTCATAATGAGTTCATTACGTTCTTTATCAAAGCCCTCGATTAAACCGTATGCTTCTTTATCTCCTAATACCATCGCAGAAACACGATAGTTTGGATTATTTGTATATAAAAGCTCTACCTCAGATGTGAAAGGTGTCACTAAAATAATTTTACCAACTAAACCTTTCGCTGTCATAACTGCCATATTTTTTTCTACACCATGTGAAGATCCCTTATTTAAAATAATTTTCTCTTCCCACTGGTCTGGATTTCTAGCAATAACTGTTGCATGAATCGGATTAAAATCTTTTAAGCTCTCTGATTTATCAATAAGCTCTTGTAGCTTTTTATTATCTAATTTTAAATCCGCTGCTTCAGCTTGTACAACCGCAAAATCTTCTAAGCGTGCTTTTAAACGTTTATTTTCTTCGTACGTGTTTAAGAGGGAGTCAATTTTATTAAAAATACCTGTAATATAGTTCGCCGGCTTCGCAACAATAGATTGTGCGACGCCGACAGTATCTTTAATAATTTGCTCTGGTAGAGTTGCGTTCGTCCGATCACGTAATGAGAAGCTAATCAATGCCACAAGAAAAACCATGCCTACGAGCAGCAAAATTAATTTCTTATTGAAAAAAAAATGTGGCATTGCCTAAACCTCCTACCCTTTAACTTGTTGTTGACGAATTAAATCAATATGGTCTAGCGCCTTACCTGTACCAATAGCTACACAGTCAAGCGGATCTTCCGCAATAAAAACTGGCATATTTGTTTCTCGGCTAATTACTTTGTCTAAATTCGTTAATAGCGCACCCCCACCTGTTAGCACAATACCGCGTTCCATTACGTCTGCGGATAATTCAGGAGGTGTTTGCTCTAATGTTTTTCGAACACCATCAATAATTGATGATACCGCTTCACGTAAAGACTCAGAAATTTCCTTTGATGAAATTTCAATTGTTTTTGGTAAACCTGTTAGTAAATCTCGTCCTCGAATATCCATTTTTTCTTCTGGACCTTCTGCTAACGCTGTACCAATTTCCATCTTTACAGCCTCTGCAGTACGTTCACCAATTGTTAGGTTATAGGATTTACGAATATACGAAATAATAGATTGATCCATCGCATCCCCACCAACACGAACAGATTCACTTGTTACAATACCACCTAATGAAATAACTGCAACTTCTGTTGTACCGCCACCGATATCAACAACCATTGACCCTGTGGGATCCCATACTGGTAAATTCGAACCGATAGCTGCTGCAAACGGCTCTTCAATTGTAAATGCTTCCTTAGCCCCAGCTTGACGAGCAGCATCAATTACAGCACGTTGCTCAACGGACGTGATACCATACGGCACACAAATCATTACATTTGGCTTTTTCCAATTGCCACCAGAATTTTTAGAGGCTTCTTTTAAATAATATTCAATCATCGCTGTAGTTATATCAAAATCAGCAATAACACCGTCTTTCATTGGACGGATTGCTACGATTGAGCCAGGTGTACGACCAATCATATTTTTCGCATCATTACCAACGGCAACGATGTCTCCTGTTTTTGTATTTTTTGCTACGACTGAAGGCTCTCGTAAAACGATGCCCTTTCCTTTAATAAACACTAATGTATTCGCTGTGCCGAGGTCAATCCCGACATCTTTGCTTCCTAGTCCAAACAAATTGTGTACTCCCTTTCTATTTAAGCCATACTTTCGTTGACATCCATTATACCTCTGTCCATAATTGCATTCAGAGGCTTTACCTTCATCCAGCTGGTGTTTAACACGCACTGAAAAAATGACATACTCATTCTTCTCACCAATTATTGAGGTGAGAACCGTCTATTGCATAAAGATAAAATCATACCTTTCATTATAACGGAAAAACGCAAGAATTTATAGTGCTACATGCCTCTTCTTGCGGAAAAGATACTATTTTAATTCCCTCCTAAACTTAAAATAGTACGTATAGATTAGAATATAATTTTTATGGTTATAAGACAACGTGTATTAGGCTACCAATTTTTGTGAATATACTAGATATTTCTACGAATACAATAACGTTTAATCTAAAAAAAGGTTCGCTTTCTTTTACAATATATCGCAAAAAAATACAAAATATTATTTTCAATACAATGACTCATCATTCAAAACTTCTATATTAAGTCGATTATGTAAACTAGTAAACACATTAAAAACTCTGCAAAATATATGCAGAGTTAAAAATAACCTTTTTCTTTTAAGCTAATAAACTGATGATCCCCTATAATGACATGGTCAATTAATTCAATGCCCATAATATAACCGGCTTCTACTAATCTTTTTGTCACTTCAATATCCTCCGTACTAGGTGTTGGTACTCCGCTCGGATGATTATGTGCACAAATTATAGAAGCTGCCGATCTTTTAACAGCCTCGCGAAAAATTTCTCTTGGATGAACGATAGAAACATTTAAGCTACCTATAAAAATCGTTTGCTTATGAATAATTTGATTCTTTACATTTAAGAAAAGAGCAACGAAATGTTCCTGACTTAGCGAGGTCATATCGGGCATTAAATAGGCAGCAGCATCTTCTGGAGATCGGATTGTATACTTTTCTTCACTTTGCTTCTGAGCAAGACGTCTACCAAGCTCAATGGCTGCTAATAATTGAATGGCTTTCACTTCGCCTATTCCTTTAATCGCAACCATTTCTTCAATAGTCGCATGCTTTAAATGGTGCAAACGCTCAAAAACACTTAATACACGATTTGCTAGAACAAGAACAGACTCCTCTTTAGTGCCTGTTCGAAGTAAAATAGCAAGTAGCTCCTGATTCGATAAACTCATTGCACCTTGTCGCAATAATCTCTCACGCGGACGATCTTCAATATTCACGTCTCGTATCATCATACTAAGTAAAACATCATTCGGCAATCAAGCCTCACTCCTTCGCAAATTGGATTATCTCGAGTGCTACCATTTGCGTAAACAACGCTGCAAGTGGTAAGCCGACAACATTGTTATAATCTCCTTCAATTCTCTTCACTAAAAGGGTTCCAGCCGTTTGAATGCCATAACCGCCTGCTTTATCAAATGGATCTCCCGAATCTACATATACTTCGATTAGCTCCTGTGATAAATGATGAAAGACAACCGTGGTTTCTTCAATAAACACTGTTTCATTACCATTAGGTTCGATTATGGCAACAGCTGTCATGACCGCATGATGTTTGCCTGATAAGCGACTTAAGTGAGAAATTGCTTCCTCACGAGTTTTTGGTTTATGCAGTAGCTCATTATTATAAACAACAATCGTATCTGCACCAATAACAGTTGTACTTGGAGCCTTTTTTGCGACATCACGTGTTTTCAATAGAGCTACACCTTTCACATAATCTTGCATTGTTGTTGCCTGAACACTTGTCTCTTCTACCTCACTCGTAACAACGTCAAAAGAAAGTGATAACATAGCTAGTAATTCTTTTCGTCTAGGTGAAGCAGAAGCAAGCACAAGGTTATGATTTGTTTTAAACATAACTTAACCATTCCTCCTTACTAGCTATCATAAAGGAGAAATTGGTATTTGAAAATTTTCTAATAATCAAGATAATGCTGATTTCATGCTAAAATTTTACTTGAAGACAAGCATTTTTCGATTTGTAATGGGCAAAAACCTGTAGGCGAATAATGCTAACATCATTTGAAATAGAAGTGGCTGCAGCTCCAATCGATTGCCAATCAGCAGGAAGTGTAGAATCCTTTGAATTTTCCTTAAAATTTAATTTTGTTGCTTTTTTATCAGCTAACACGGATGGAAGCTCTGCAATTGTTGCCTCCTTACAGCTATCACTGCTTACATTAAATGCTTTTTTAAAAGTAGCAGGATCTTCTAAAAAGGTAAGCTGGCTTTCATCTGTTACCATGCTTGTCCAAACATAAAATTTCCCATCCACTTCAACAATGGCACTTTCTTTTAATGAAGGGTGCTCGGAGACAAAGGAGCTGGCACTTTCATAATTTGAATAAACCCCTGCTTGACTCGCAAAAAACATGGATGACTTTGCGGCACCTCCCGCTGTCGGAATTGTTTCAGAGTCTGCATCCTTATTATTGCTGTTTGCTACCTCGTTGCTATCATTTTTTAAAGATAATTGAGTACTCGCCTGAAGAATACCTAGAAAAATTGCTACACCAAAAAGCCCGACTATTCCTCCAATAATCATTGCTCGAAATATTTGTTTTTTCATTACCTGACTGACAATTTTCATTCATTCATCACCTCTTCCTTCAACATCTCGGACTGCTATCGACGACAATTTGATATAAGTATATGTAAAAAAGCAGCTGTAAATGCTAATTTACTATATTTTGATTTAGTAGTTTTACAGAAGATATACCTTAAAAAACTGCTATTTCCACCTTCAAAAACAATCTATTTTGCTATATAGAAAAGGGAATCATGAAGGAAAAATCGAATAACATTTTATAGACAAAATAAAACTATTGGAGTGAAACCAAGATGGCTAACGATAGAGTTATTGGGCAAACAAAAGGAGCTGGCTTTCAAGTAGGTGTAAGAAGATCATTTTCTATCTCTTCAGAGGATGCTTGGAATCTCCTCACCTCGCCAGATGGATTAAATCTTTGGCTGGGGGAAAGCACTGGCATTATTCTTAATCCAGGTCAGACATACATGACGAATTTGGGGTCAGGAGAAATTCGGATTGTTAAACCGTTACAACAGCTTCGTCTGACGTGGAAAAAGGAAGGATGGGAGCAGCCATCAACAGTTCAAATTCGCGTTCTATCAAAAGCAGACAATCAATTATGCCTCGGCATAATTGCGTCCAGAATCGGCTTTGTGCTTAGGCCTGCATGAAGCAGGTCAGTTAGCCGTTATCGCAGGGATGCGATGATTTTAGGCTAACATCCTTTATTAACTCCTTTCCGATTCCGTGACATCCGCCAGAGGCTTTATCTTCATTCAGTAGGTGTTTGGACACCCACTGAAAAGGAAACAAAACCGCATTCATCTCACCACCTGTAGAGGTGGGAGTCTTCTGCTGAATGAAGATAAAACAACGATTAGCTTTCATCAAGAGAAACTATCAGATCAGTATGTTAGAGAAGAAATGAAAAAATACTGGGAAACTATCCTGGAAATAATAGGTGAGCGATTAACTAAAAAATAATAGAGAAGAATGAATCTAGCTATTCGCTTTGAATTTTATACTACTAACTGTATAAACTTTTAAAGGGGCGTGAAATTGATTATTAGAAACATTGATTTTCCGTGCCTTTTTAGAACTATGCGGTGATATAGAGGGGAGATTTTATGAAGTTAAAATTTAGATGTTTGCTTTCTATCATCTTATGTTTGAGTTTACTGAATGGATGTAGTAATGGGGATTCTATTGAGGGAACTTACATATCTTTTGCCAGAAAAGAAAATTTATCAGAAGAGTTACGAGAATTATTATTAGTAAAATTAAAAGAAAATAATATCGACTATATAATAGATACTAAGGGTTCCGTGTATGTAGGTGCAAAAGACGTTGATAAAGCTGTTTCATGTTGTTCATAATGTTTGAGAATCAGTTATTTCATCTTCTAGGTCATAAAGCGAAATTGTTTTATACCCTTGAACAACCAAGCTTATCTCCTTAGACATATGCAACAATGCTATCGAGCGCTTCAAGAAAAAACACCAATGCGCATCAGTACCCATAAAAAATGAGTACTGATACCACTAAATGCTATCTATTTTTCAATTCACTCCGTACTTCTGTTAATAAATATAAAGAGCCTGTTACAATGGTTCTCAACTTTCTTTCAGACTGATGTTGTAAAAATGAAGCATAGTCTACTATAACTTCTTTATAGGAAGCAGTAGATAGCTTCAACATGTTTTGAGCACTCATTGCACGAGGATTATTAAAATCAACAAAATAAAATTGATCGCTTACCTGCTCAAGTAGCTGCAATATTTCTTGCACATCTTTATCTGCTAGTATTCCAATTACAAAAGTAATTTGCTCATCGGGAAACTCATATTTTATCGTTTCAATTAATTTTTCAACACTTGCCGGATTATGAGCACCATCTAAAATTACAAAGGGCAAAATTTCTTCAAAGCGCCCTAAAATGGCTGCTTCTTTCACTCCCTTTTGAAGAGCATTTTTATTGACATTTATATCTAGTGCAGCTGCCACTTCAAAAAAGGCCGTTATCGCCAAAGCCATATTATTCGCCTGATGTACTCCCTTCATAGATCGTGATAGCTTTGAAATACGGAAGCCCAGCTTACTATAATCATATACCTCTCCATCCTTCTCTTGTTCTACATAAAATTGCTGATTCAGTTCAAGTACAGATGACTGTTTTTCCTGAGCTTTCTTATAGATAATTTCCTTTGCCTCTTGTGGTAAATCACCAATTATTACTGGTTTATATGACTTCATAATGCCAGCTTTATGATGGGTGATACTTTCAATGGTATTGCCTAAAAAATTTGTATGCTCTAAAGCAATACTTGGAATAATCGATACTATCGGTGTCACTACATTTGTACTATCAAGTAAGCCACCCATACCTGCTTCAATAAGAGCGATATCGATATTACTAGCAGCAAAATGTAAAAATGCTGCAATCGTTAAAAGCTCAAAATCCGTTAATTTCTCACTAAGTCCAGCTGCCTGCATTTGTTGGAATACTTGATCCATCTCCACTTCAGTAATTGCTTGACCCTCCACTTGAATTTGGTCATGTACATCGACAATGCAAGGGGACATAAATTTACCTACACGCAAGCCATGCGCTTTCGCTATTGACTCAAGAAATGTGAGCGTCGAGCCTTTACCATTCGTCCCTGCTAAGTGGACAACCCGCAACTCGTTTTCTGGATTATCGACTTTTATTAATGCCTCTTCAATCGCAGCAAGACCAGGTTTAATAATATCATCGCTCTTAACGTTCCATTTTTCTTTATAACGATTTAGATTAGGAATCATCGTTCACCCTCCTGAAGCCATTGGCGTACTTCTGCTATAAAATACAGTGAGCCTGTAATAATTACAATGTCCTTCTCATCTCGTTGACGGAGCACTTTTTGCACCATTTCCTTCCAATCTAAATGAAATTCTTTTTCCCTATTTATAGAGAGCTCAGCTAATTTTTCAGCAGGCATGGCATTCGGTAAATCTATTTGTGTAAAGAAGATAGATTTAGCAATCTGATCCATCATAGCAATACTGTTTGCATGATCTTTATCTGATAAGGCGGCATAGATAAAGCGATAGTTTTGATTTGGATAAACCTCTTTAAGAGTTTGAATAAGCGCAGCTGTACCTTCAGAATTATGGGCACCATCTAGTACAATATTGCCCTGCAATTGCTCAAAACGACCTGCCCACTGAGCATTTGCCAATGCATAACGTATTGAATCGTTAGAAATGTTAAGTACTTGCTTTTCTCTCAATGTGGAGATAGCTGTAATCGCTAGACTCGCATTATTGACTTGATGAGATCCTGCCATCTTTAATGGGACATCTGTCATCTCATTATTTGACTTTTTATAATGAAAATGCTGCAAATTAGCACCTTGCGTTATATTGGCAACACTAAAATCCTTGCCTAACACAAGGCATGGTGCATGACGTTCTTCTGCAATTTGCTGAATAACAGTAAGTGCCTCACCATTTTTTACGCCCACTATCACTGGTACACCATCTTTAATGATACCTGCCTTTTCAAATGCTACTTTCGCCAAAGTGTCACCTAGAAACGCAGTATGCTCTAGTGAGATGGTAGTAATAATTGAAAGTTCAGGTGTAATGACGTTTGTAGCATCTAAACGTCCTCCAAGTCCTGTTTCAATAAGTGCAATATCTACAGCTTGATCTGCAAAATATTGGAACATTATTAAAGTAACAACTTCAAAAAAGCTTGGAAACTCACCTTGATAATGTAATTGAATCTGCTCGGCTACTTTATTCATATAAAGTAAAAAATCCTCATCCTCAATCGGAATACCATCAATCGTCATACGTTCATTCACTTGCTCTAAATGTGGTGAAGTAAAGGCACCTACTTTGCAGCCAGCATGTTGCAAAATTTCTCTTAACGCATTGACAGTGGAACCCTTCCCATTCGAGCCTGCCAAATGAATAGCACGAAATTTGTCCTGAGGATTATCTAAAAGTGTAAGCACCTCCCGCATCAGGACAAGCGGAGCACGTTTATGGTCTACTGCCTTTAATGTAAAAATAAAATCTGTACACTCTTTCATTGTTTTAAACAAAAGAAACACTCCCTCTTACTACAATATCTCTATTTTAGTACAAGTACTGCATATTGCGCATACATTTCGTAAAAAGCGCTCATTCCAGCTAACTACTCTTTTATGAACGTTAAAAACACACAGAAAGGCACTTTTATAAGTGAGGTTCTGTGTGTTTTTAAGCAATTTCATATCGAGTTATTGAAGCTGGTGTGCACCAAATAGTGCTCCCATATTATCTAATATAATTTTAGCATCATTGTTTAACAATGGCAGGACATCAGCTCTTTGCACTAAATCAAAGGAGTTTTTTAAAGTTCTTTTTAGCATAGAAATATCAAAATTTGAGCAATACTCGTTAATTTTTTTTATGGTTAATAAATCGTTTCGTGTTAATTTATTCGCTGATTCTTCTGTCTTACTATCTGCTAGCACATGCTTTATAAGTACACGACCATTTGAATTCAACAAACGATAATGTTTTGCCTCTGATAATTTCAGAAGATTGGTTTCAATCAATACTCTTGCACTGACAAAATCTAATTCATCACATGCCTTGTTGACTTTTGCAATAATTGTAGTAATATTTCCAGTCATACTTTACCTCCATCCAGTTTATCACCGTAAAAAAGACCATTCACATTGAACAGTCAAAATTAATTAACTTTGCATTTAAAGTGCCGACAAGTTTTCATTATTCGTCAATAGTTTTTTATACCTACAATACAACAAGACTAATTAACCTATTATATTAATTATTTTAAATATTACTATATATTTTTCCCTAATACAATACATATCTTTTGATGCATAAAAAAGAAAAACAGCGGATGACTTTATTGCCATCCACTGTTTCAAGTTTACATATTTTTCAGTTCTTCTAAACGTTTTAATACAACTGCATGTTTACTTTCATAGTCAGCTAATTTTTCACGTTCTGCATTCACTAACGCTTCAGGTGCTTTTGACACGAACTTCTCATTCGATAATTTACCTGATACTAGCTTCACTTCTTTTGCCCATTTTTCTAATTCTTTTTCAAGACGAGCAATCTCTTCTTCTAGGTTAATAAGCCCAACAAGTGGTAAGAATAGCTCAGCACCTGTTACTACAGCTGTCATTGATTGACCTGGAGCCTCTAAGCCTTCACCAATTGTTAATGATTCTGGATTACAGAATTTTTCTAAATATGCTTTATTTGCATCAAGGACAGCTACAGTTGCTGCATCTTTTGCTGAGATAAATAAAGGTACTTTTTTGCTCATTGGTGTATTAACTTCCGCACGAATATTACGTACTGAACGTATAATATCCATTAGGAGCTTCATGTTATCTGCTTCTTCAGCAAATTGAAGATCCGTACGTACAGTTGGCCACGCAGCTACAGTAATAGATTCACCTTCATGCGGTAGGTGCTGCCAGATTTCTTCTGTAATGAACGGCATGAATGGATGTAATAGACGCATTGTTTGATCTAATGCGTAAGCTAAAATAGAACGAGTCGTTTTCTTAGCTGTTTCATCATCACCATTTAAAGGCAATTTAGCCATTTCAATATACCATGAACAGAAATCATCCCAAATGAAATTGTAAAGCTCACGACCTACTTCACCAAATTCGTAGCGTTCTGCGAGGGATGTTACACGCTCAATTGTTTCATTTAAGCGAGTTAAAATCCATTTATCGGCAACTGACTTTTCACCAGTTAAGTCGATTTCTTCATATGTCATACCATCCATATTCATAAGGGCAAAGCGAGAGGCATTCCAAATTTTATTCGCAAAGTTCCAAACCGCTTCAACTTTTTCTGTTGTATAACGCAAATCCTGACCAGGAGATGATCCAGTTGCTAAGAAGTAACGTAAGGAATCTGCACCATATTTCTCAATTACGTCCATTGGATCAACACCGTTGCCAAGTGATTTACTCATTTTACGTCCTTCACCATCTCGTACTAGACCATGAATTAATACATCTTTGAATGGGCGCTGATCTGTAAATTCAAGACCTTGGAAAATCATGCGAGATACCCAGAAGAAAATAATATCATAGCCTGTTACTAATGTACTTGTTGGGTAGTAACGTTTATATTCTTCATTTGTCTCGTCTGGCCAGCCCATTGTAGAAAATGGCCAAAGCGCTGAAGAAAACCATGTATCTAAAACATCTTCATCTTGTGTCCAATTCTCTGCATCTGCTGGTGCTTCTTTTCCTACGTAAATTTCGCCTGTTTCATTATGGTACCAAGCTGGGATTTGATGACCCCACCATAATTGGCGAGAGATACACCAATCACGAATATTTTCCATCCAACGAGAGTATGTGTTTTCAAAACGAGCTGGTACAAAGTTTACTTTACCTGCTTCGTCTTTTTGAATCTCAAGTGAAGCATCAGCAAGTGGTTGCATTTTAACGAACCATTGCGCTGAGAGATATGGCTCTACAACGGCACCAGAACGTTCAGAATGTCCTACTGAATGCATATGCTCTTCAATACGGATTAATACACCTGCTGCTTGTAAATCAGCGACAATTTGCTTACGGCATTCAAAACGATCCATACCGTTATATTTGCCAGCAAGCTCATTCATTGTGCCATCTTCATTCATTACAAGAATGCGCTCTAAATTGTGACGGTTACCAACCTCAAAATCGTTCGGATCATGGGCTGGTGTCATTTTTACAACCCCAGTACCAAATTCCATATCTACGTAATCATCGGCTACAATCGGGATTTCACGACCAACGATTGGTAAAATTACAGTTTTACCGATCAGATGCTTATAACGTTCATCATTTGGATGAACAGCTACTCCTGAGTCACCAAGCATCGTTTCAGGACGTGTTGTGGCAACTTCTACATGCCCCGAGCCATCTGCTAGTGGATATTTCATATGATAGAATGCACCTTGAACATCCTGATAGATAACTTCAATATCTGATAAAGCTGTTTTCGCTGCAGGATCCCAGTTAATAATACGTTCACCACGATAGATTAAGCCCTTTTCATATAAATCAACAAAAACAGTTTTAACAGCATCAGAAAGACCTTTATCAAGGGTGAAGCGCTCACGTGTATAATCTAATCCAAGACCAAGCTTTGCCCATTGATCGCGAATATGATTTGCATATTCTTCTTTCCACTCCCATGTTTTTTCAAGGAATTTTTCACGTCCTAAATCATAACGTGTAATATTATCCTCTCGTAGCTTTGCTTCGACTTTTGCTTGTGTTGCAATCCCTGCATGGTCCATACCAGGTAACCAAAGGGCATCGTATCCTTGCATACGCTTCATGCGCGTTAAAATATCTTGTAAAGTCGTATCCCAAGCATGCCCTAGGTGTAATTTACCTGTTACGTTCGGCGGTGGAATAACAATTGAATAGGGTTTTTTCCCACTTTCTGGCTGCGCCTCGAAAAACTTCCCTTGTAGCCACCATTCATAGCGACCAGCTTCAATGGACTGTGGATCATATTTAGTTGGCATTGAAATATTTTCTGTCATTTTGACTCCTCCTGTTGTGTGTTATTTTGTGCAAACATCGAAAAGCTCCAATCATTCCATGACTCATGCTCAGAAGACATTCATCAGAAATAAATTGAAAATAAAAAAACTCCTAACGTCAAAAAGGACGAAGGAGTTTTAGTTCGCGGTACCACCTTTAATTCCAGTAGAGGTAAAGTAAGTGTTTATGAATAGAAATAGCACTACTTAAGCCTTTTTACTACTGGCTCTTAATTCGGTAACGGTGTTTAACCGGCTTTAACTACTGTTAGTTCACTAAAGCTGCTCAAGGGCTACATTCAATTAGGCACAGATAGAAACTTTTCAGCTACCGTTTCCTCTCTAAAAATGTACGAATAATTTACTCTTCCCTGTCATAGCATCTATATCAATTTTTACACATTGTACCGCAAAATCGTGCAATCTTTCAAGTGATTTAGTCATTTTTAGTGTTCACAATAAAGGAAATAGAAAAGGAAGTGAATATTTAAATGCGACGACGTAAGTATAATCCCTGTTTTTTACCACCATGGCTAAGACAATTTCGCTTTTATTGTAGAACAATTATTGTGCCAATTTGTGCGTTTCAATTTATACGTGTAATCATTATTCCAACATCTGGAGACTTCATCTTTTTACTACTTCTACTACTTCTAAGCTATTTACTCTTAAATGATATCATTTGAAACACGAACTTTTAGCGGTGTATAACCTTCTTCTAATTCCCAGATCATTGACGGAACTTCTTGCCAGGAACTGGACTCACGAACCACAATATGACTTGAAGATTCTCTTAATACAGTTTTTTGTTCACTCGCTGTAAGTTTGCCAAGTTTCGCTGGAGCAATTTTCACTTCAGCCCGTTCTTCTTTTTGGGCTGAAACAGCTACATGTTGCTTTAGAGGTGCTGTTTCTCCTACAATAATTGCTTTTTCAGCTTTAGCTGTGGTCGATTGTTGGTCAAAAGCACAAGTATTTTCTAAGACCAGTTCTGGCTCATTAAAAATACTTGTAACAGTCCATTCAAGCTGACACATTTGATTAGTAAGTGTTGGTCGAACATCTTTTACCATTAAATCCTCGAGAGCTGAGTCTTTAGGTAAATCGACATGTAATGGGACTGCATATTCAAAATAACCAGTATCCCCTTGAATATCAAGCGCATCAATTTTTACTAATTCATCTTCATCACTAAAAGCCTGCATATCTTGAAAATCAAAGCGAACATGTGCTGTAATATGATAAATACCCATTAATCGCAATGAATCTTCTAATTGCATTGTCTGCCACTGAGGCTTAATTTGCACAGCTGCTATTTCTGTTGGGCAGCCGTAACCAGGAAAACAGAAAGTTTCACGCATATTCCAAGTTTTGTGTTCGATAATAATCCCTCCCCTTGCATCATATGAAGCGAGTAAGGCAGGTATGCTATTGAAAAATTAAGGCAGAATGAAAAAATAATTTTAGATTCAAACTTTAAACAACGATATGATGGTTTCACTAAAAAATGGCATACTAGAAAAGTTTCTAGCATGCCATTTTACTGATGAACAAATGAAATTATACATGTACCAATTTAATTTTATTTGCTACACGATCTGTTAGCATTTGTGTTGCTTTTGGTACGATTGGCTTAAAGATTGGATTTAAAACAGGACCTGCTAATCCACCTGCTATTACTTCTAAAAAGCCTGTCATTTTAGTATTTTCTGCATCGATGCTTTCTGCAAGGAAATATCCATTACCTGTAAAATTATCAGAAAGACCTTTTAATTCAAATGTTACTTTACTAGGAGCAGCCCATTCTAAAATAGTAATTTCAACTTGAACTGTTTTTTTCAGAACTCCAACATTGCCTTTAAAAGTCCATGTTGAATGTTTGTCATCAATCATCTCATGCGCGTTATAACCTGGGACAAGCTTTGCCCATTTTTCCATATCACTGACGAAATCCCATACATGATCAATTCCTACGGGTACTTCGACTATATGTGTGCCTGTTGCCATATCAATTCACTACTTTCTTTTATGAATAGCTATATTATAAACGATTTTGCCTACAAATTGACTATGCTGAAAGATATAATTTTTACAAAATCAGGTCCTTTACCCAACAAAAATTTATCGTTGATAATAATAAACGCAATAAATTACAATGATATGTTTTGAAGTGAATAAATATCGGTTATCTAGAGTGGACATGCTCTTAACTTTATATCAAGCTTGCCAAAAAACAACACTTTATAGCAAGTGGTTTTTCAAACAATATAAAAATGGCACGCCAGAAAATAATCTAGCATGCCATTAAGTTTTATCTAGCTAATTGAGCAAAAACTTTATGGAAGGCATCCACTGTTTTAGCGATATGCTCCTCTGTATGTGCAGTGGAAATAAATAATCCTTCATATTGAGATGGTGGTAAGAAAATTCCTTCCTCTGCCATTAGACGGAAGTACTCAGCAAATAATTGTAAATCAGATGTTTTCGCTGTAGCAAAATCAATCACGTTCTCATTAGTGAAGAAGAATCCTATCATAGAACCAGCACGATTGACAGTATGTGGTATATTGTATTTTGTTGCCGCTTCTCGGAAACCAGCCTCTAATTGATCTCCTAGCTTTTTGAAGTATTCATATGAACCTTTATCGAGGCGCGATAATGTTTCATAGCCTGCAGTCATGGCTAATGGATTTCCTGAGAGTGTGCCAGCTTGATAGATTGGACCTGCTGGTGCTATTTGCTCCATAATTTCCTTTTTCCCTGCATAAGCACCTACAGGTAGTCCACCGCCAATTACTTTGCCTAATGTTGTAATATCTGGTGTCACATTGAAATAGCTTTGTGCACAACTATAATCTACACGGAAGCCAGTCATAACCTCGTCAAAGATTAACAGTGCTCCATATTCCTTCGTTAATGCACGTAAGCCTTCTAAAAAGCCTAGCTGCGGAGGCACGACACCCATATTTCCAGCTACTGGCTCTACAATTACACCTGCAAGCTCAGCTCCAAACTTTTCAAAAATTAATTTTGCTCCCTCTAGATCATTGTACGCTACTGTTAATGTATTACGTGCAACATCTGCTGGAACACCAGGGCTATCAGGTAAGCCTAATGTAGCTACACCAGAGCCAGCTTTAATCAGTAATGAGTCTCCATGACCATGATAAGAACCCTCAAATTTTAAAATTTTATCTCGTCCTGTTACTCCACGAGCGACACGGAGTGCAGACATTGTTGCCTCTGTACCAGAAGATACAAAACGAATCATTTCCATGCCTGGTAAACGCTCTAATACCAATTTAGCTAAACGATTTTCTGTATAGCTTGGCGCCCCAAATGAAGAACCCTTCGCCGCTGCATCTGCAATTGCTTGAACAACTTCGGGATGGGTATGACCCAAAATAAGTGGGCCCCATGATAATACATAATCAATATATTCATTGCCATCAATATCTTTAATGATAGCACCATGTCCAGATTCCATGAAAATAGGGTCCATATTAACAGATTTGAATGCACGTACTGGGCTACTGACACCACCTGGCATTAAATTAATTGCTTCTGCATACGCTTGTTTTGATTTTTCGTAAGATCGTGTCATTTATTTCTCCTCCAACCAACGTGCAACATCTTTTGCATGATACGTAATGATTAAATCAGAGCCTGCGCGCTTCATGCCTAATAATGTTTCAAGCACTACATTTTTTTCATCAATCCAGCCATTAATAGCTGCTGCTTTGATCATTGCATATTCTCCAGAGACATTGTACGCAACGATCGGTAAAGTATAATTATTTTTCACATCACGAATAATATCCAAATAGCTTAGTGCTGGCTTAACAATTAAGAAATCCGCACCTTCTGCAATATCTGACTCGGCTTCACGGAATGCCTCTATACGATTTGATGGGTCCATTTGGTATGATTTGCGATCGCCAAATTGAGGAGCACCGTCAGCTGCATCACGGAATGGTCCGTAGTAGCTAGATGCATATTTAACTGCGTATGACATGATTGGAATATGTTCAAAGCCTGCCTCGTCTAAGCCCGCACGTATTGCAGCAACAAAGCCATCCATCATATTCGATGGCGCAATGATATCTGCTCCTGCTTTTGCTTGTGACACAGCTGTACGCGCTAAAACATCTAAAGACGGATCATTTAAAATTTGATCACCTTCAATTAAGCCACAATGTCCATGATCTGTAAACTCACATAAACAAGTATCTGCTATGATTAAAAGCTCTGGGTGGCGTTCTTTAAGAAGACGCGTTGCCTCTTGCACAATACCATGGTCATGGAATGCTCCAGTACCAACCGCATCTTTTTCAGCAGGTAAGCCAAATAAAATAACTGCTGGTATTCCTAATGCTACAACTTCATCAATCTCAGCTTCAAGTTTATCTAATGAAAATTGAAAAACACCTGGCATAGAAGGTACTTCGTTTTTAATATTTTCGCCTTCCATAACGAAAATAGGATAGATTAAGTCCTCTTTGTGTAAGTAAGTTTCTTTTACCATTGATCGTATCGCTGCATTTGCACGCAAACGACGATGTCTTTGAAATTGTAATTTTGTCATTTTCTATTCCCTACTTTCATTATTTCCTCGATGACTGCATGCATAGTATATACGTTGGGCTTAACATCTACAGTTGCACCATGATTTAATATAGCCGCTTCTGTAATATGACCAATTGCTGCAACACGTGCTGCCTCCCACCCAATGACCGAAGCTACATCCATTGCGTAGACATCAACAGCGGAAGGACTAGCTAAAATCACAGTGACATCACTATGTTCACGAATGCATTCTATAATGTTTTGTTTTTGGTCATGACGCTCAATCGTTTCATACACTGTCCATTCCTTTATTTTAAAGGGCAGACCTTCCTTCAGTGTGCTTTTCGCTTTTTCTCCACGAATAAATAGACAACTAGGATTACTGCCTACTACTTCAGGAAATTCTTTAACAAATACATCTGCACTAAAGATGGAAGGCATAAAACTTACATGGAATCCTAGCTTTTCTAGTGCTGTAGTTGTTCTAGTACCAATAGAAGCGATCTTCCCTTGGAAATGCCTTGCGCTTAAATTAAATCGTTGCATTTTACTGGAAAAAGCATCTACAGCATTTTGACTTGTAAAAATAAGCCATTCAAATTGACGCGCAAACTCTATTTGTATATCATCATTTCTATCAATCAACTCGCAAGTTTCAATCAATGGGGCAATAACAGCATATCCACCTAAAGCTGAAATATCATCTATAATTGTTGTCGTTTTAGATGTACCTGTCAAAATAATCGTTTTACCTTCTAAAGGTAAATTACTTTGCATCTTGCTCTGCCTTTACGCGTTGAATTAATTCAAAGGCACCTTGCTTCGTTAAAATCTCAGCAAGCTCTTTGCCAACTGCTTCCGCATCAGAGCCAACTACTGTCTCCTTATAAACAACCGAGGCATCTGGTGCAGCAACAAGGCCAGTTATCGTAATTTCTTCCCCATTCGATTTAGCATATCCTGCGATAGGTACTTGACAGCCACCGTCCATAGCTGCAAGGAAAGCACGTTCTGCATGTGCTTCTTGCCAAGTAATGCTATCAGTTAATTTGCCTAATTCAGCTAATAGTTCAGTATCATCACCACGGCATTCAATCCCAAGAGAACCTTGCGCTACAGCTGGAAGACAATCCTCAACAGGTAAAAACTCAGTCACCACTTCATCGCTCCAGCCTAAACGTTTTAGTCCAGCAGCCGCTAAAATAATGGCATCATATTCATCTGTCTCAAGTTTCGCCAAACGTGTATCTACATTTCCACGGATCCATTTAATTTCTATATCAGGGCGGACTGTTAGCAACTGAGCACTACGTCGAAGTGAACTTGTTCCCACTACAGCATCAGCAGGGAGGTCAGCAAATTTCACATGTCCTTTTGAAATAAATGCATCACGTGCATCTTCACGTGGTGGAATACAGCCTATCACTAATCCCTCAGGTAGTACTGCGGGCATATCCTTCATCGAATGAACAGCAAAATCAATTTCCTTATCAAACAATGCTTGTTCAATTTCTTTAACGAAAAGCCCTTTCCCTCCAACTTTTGAAAGCTGCACATCTAAAATTTGGTCGCCTTTTGTAACAATTTCCTTTACTTCAAATTCAAATGATACTCCGGCTGCCTTTAACTCATTAATAAACCAATTTGTTTGTGTTAATGCCAGTTTACTTCTCCTAGAACCTACAATAATTTTTCTCAACAGTCTCCAACCTTTCTTCTAATACCATAAATGGAATCGCGATAAACTACTTCCTAGGAAGAAGTTCACAACAACTAATAAATATGCGTAAATATGTACCCATGCATAAGTTGTACCTGTTAGCTTACTTTTGCGATTCACATACAATATCAAGCAATACAAAATTAAGATAATGAAGGAACCAATGATTTTTGCATCAAAAATCGAAAGACTCTCTAACGTTAATAGTGCCCATTCAAACCCTAAAACTAAACTTATAAATAACATAGGAATTCCAATAAAAAATGATATATTCATCCAGCTACTCGTTTGTTGCAAAGATGGCAGCCTTGTCCATAAATATGACCATTTTTTCTTTTTAAGCAATCGATATAAAATTAAATACAATATCGCAAAAACAAATGTTAGCGTAAATGCTGCATAGGATAAAATTGCAAATGATATATGAATAAAAAGCATTTCCGAAATTAGAGTATCACTAACTGCTCCGGTTGGTCTTTTAGGCATAAAAGTAAAAATACTAGCGAATAAAAACCCTAGTATATTAATAATAAATACTGGTAAATCTACTCGCGCTATACAGTGAAGAATAATAGATAATGTAACGAGCAGCCAGGAATAAAATAGAATTCCTTCAGACAAGGATAAAATCGGAAAACGCTTGGTTTCCACAAAGGTTAATAAAATTATGGCACTTTGTATTACCCATACAAATGAAACAAGCCAAAAAGCAATTCGCCTTGCTCGTACTTGTTTATAAAAGTAATCAGTAAAGTAAAATACTAGACTGATCGCATACAAGACGATCATAACTTCATAAAGCCTTGTCATTGTCAAATCAGCCAATAGACATCCCTTCTTTGTATCGAAATTGCTAAAGAAGTATTCAACTTTAGCCTAGAAAAGAAAAACGTTTTCGTATCCTTAGTTTACCACACAGATACGAAAACGCCTCATGTAATATCAGTAGAAAATCTCGTTCGTGAGAAAATCATGGATTTGCTCAATCCTAGATTTGGTTCATGCTTCAATACGAACGTATAGACATCTTAGAAAGAGTACTTTGGTTCAGTAGAAGTTTGTGATGATTGCACACGCTCTTTACGATCAAGCTCTTGCATTGTCATTGCATGTACCTCAGCTTCTACAGCTTCCTCAATACCAAAAATTTGTTGGAATAAACGTAACTGTTCATTTGCTTTTGGTGAATTCGCCATTTCTTTTGCTTGTAAAATGGGCTCTTTTAACAACTGATTAATAATAGATTTAGTATGTTTACTTAAAATTTTACGTTCACGATCCGTTAAATCAGGCATTTTATTTTCAATGCTAATCATTGTCTCCTCTTGAATATGATTAGCTTTTTTACGTAGCGCCGAGATCACTGGCACAACACCAAGAGTTGCAACCCAGTCTTTAAATTGAAGAACCTCTTTGCCAATCATTGTAGTAATGTCAGCTGCCGCACGTTCACGCTCAGCTAAGTTTGCTTCTACAATTCCCTGTAAATCATCTATATCATATAAGAAAACATTTGGTAAATCTCCAACACGTGGATCAATATCACGTGGTACTGCAATATCTACCATAAATAATGGTTTACCTTTACGTAAACGTTCAACAAATTGCATTAGTTCATAGTCAATTACATAATCGGTTGCACCTGTAGACGTAATTAAAATATCCGCTTCCAGTAAAGAACATTGCAGCTCTTTCATCGATTTTGCTTCACCATGGAATTTAGCTGCCAGGCTTTCTGCTTTTTCAAATGTACGGTTAATAACGGTTACTTTTCCTACACCGCTACCGTAAAGATTTTCAATAGCAAGTTCCCCCATTTTTCCAGCACCTAAAATGGCTACATGTTTACGCTGTAAGGATCCGAATATCTTCTTCGCTAATTCAACTGCTGCATAAGAAACTGATACCGCGTTCTCACCGATAGCCGTTTCATTATGTGCACGCTTCGCAAATGTCACTGCTTGTTTAAATAGCTGATTGTAAACCGTTCCTGTTGTTCCAATCTCTTGTCCACTTAAGAAGCTTTTCTTTACTTGACCTAAAATTTGCGTTTCACCAAGAACCATAGAATCAATTCCTGCAGTCACTTTGAATAAATGCTCGATTGCCTCATCTTCTTCTCGGATTGTTAGATAAGAAGAAAATGTCTCCGTCGGTAAATCGAACCAATTTGCTAAAAATTGTTTTACAAAATGACGTCCCGTATGCACTTGATCCACTACAGCATAAATTTCTGTTCGGTTGCATGTTGAAACAATAACATTTTCTAATATGCTTTTTTGTTTTTGCAGCGCTTCCATTGCTTGTGGCAGTTCACTCTCTATGAATGATAACTTTTCACGAATTTCAACAGGCGCTGTTTTATAATTCAAGCCTACTACGATGGTATGCATGAATAACACCTCACACGTTCTAATTCACAAATCTCATTATAGCACAGTTCGACAGAAGTTCATCTATAATTTGTGAACATGTCATGAAGAACTGTAATTCGTCATCTACATTAGAATTATTATAAACTAAGTGTAACAAATTATACGTCCTGTTTCAAATTAAAAAACTGCCCCATGAGTAGGAGCAGTTTTATCTATTAATTAGTGATTGTTACAGTCTTTAACGTGATGATTTTATCTTCTTTATCATATGCTACAAATTCTATTTCGTTGTTCACCTTGAAGTCTTGCATAGTTTGAACTGTTTTTGTCAGCATATAAACATTATCACTACGTTTCTTTAATTCAAATTGTACATCTCCGCTTACAGAGGTGAAGCGCACATTTACCTTCGCAACATTTGAACAATTACCATCGATTCTAGCATTCATTGTAATATTCCCTTTGCGTAATGTAACAGATGCTTCTTCAAATAGATTATCAGGGTTTATACAGCTTGAAGAAGTTGTTTTACATAAAATCGCATCAATTAATTTTTGGAATACTTGATGTAACTGTAAATTATCGATTGCATGATAATAAGTTCCACCAGTTTCTGAAGCCAGTTGCATTAAAATGGCATCATTGACTTGTGATTTTTTACCCATACTTACTGTATAAATTTTAACGCCTTGCTTTTTCGCATCATTCAGCACTTTTGTCATTTTCGATTTACTTGTCTTGCCATCAGATATAACAACCATTGCTTTTGACGTTTTCGCATCGTTTGAGAATTTCGTAAGGGCTAATTCAATGCCAGCAAAGATGTCAGTAGCACCCTTCTCTTTCGATGTTTTATAGAGATCTTTTTTCAATACATTCTCCGTACTGCCTTCTGCTAGTACAGTAGCTTTTGTATTTGTTTCAACCACTATATTATTTTTTGCCTTAATTTGATTTATAGCTTCCAACGTTTTCTTACCACGGAAATTTGTTTGATCAGCGGCTTTCATGGATGCTGAGTAATCCACCACAAATGCGACCTCTGTTGCTAATGAACAAGAATTTTTACTGAAATACGGATTTGTGAAAATTTCCTTAGTAATCGTTTTATCCGTCAGGTCTTTTAATATTGTGGTATAACGCGGATCAATTTTATTGACTAGGGTTGCTTCTACTTTAGATTTCCCATAAATAATAGAATCAAAGTAAGCTACTGCTGTTCCAGGTCCCCCTGTTTTGTCTAAATAATCCGAGGTATTTGTCACAAATGAAGCCGTTTTTTCTACACCATCGAATTTAATTTTTACAGTTCCTTGATAATCAGTAATTGGTTCCCCACCTGCTCTTACTAATGTAACCATTACTTTTGTATAACGATCTTTACCAGATGGTCTAGATGCTGCCTCTGCGCTTTCTTTTAATGCTTCTACACGCTTTTTATAAGCCTCTACCTGACCAAGTAATTTACCGCCTTGATATTTTAATAGAACTGTTCGATCATAGTTACTCAAATTCGTAAGAATAGCATATATTTTCATGACACTATCATAATGCTCTAATGTTAATTTCTTTTCCTCTGGCATATGATTCATCAGCTGAATAATGGAACCAACCGGATTTATATTTTCTACCTGTGAAGCAATTGCATCGTCAATTCCTTGCACACGATATATAGGACGACCATCATCAGAAATCATATACATAATTTCTGTTTTAGCTGGTGTTGTCACGGAATCCTTCAAACGTCGATTTAATAGTTCTTCAAATAAATAAACGGAAATATCATAGTTTTCAAACTGTAAAATGGCATTCTCATAACCTAAAGCAGGATATTTTGGATCAGAACCACCATATCTTAAATACGTATTTTGCACATTTCCAAGTGCATCTGTTACATTCGTTTGCTGACCAATACTAAACAGCTTTTTATCTGCATCTTTGTCTAAAGGAACTGGATTGTAAACATCAATGATATTTTCCGTAAAGAACTCAGGCAATTTTTCGTAAGGTTTAAATGGAGGTGTAACATTTCCATTATCATCATCGGTATTGGCTGGATCATACACTTGGTAATCAATACGCATCTCTGGTTGAGGTGAGTAACGCACCTGTGCATTTAATTTTTCACCTACTAGACATTTCATACCTGGATCTGTATTGTTAATCAACTCGAAAGAAATAGTGTCACGGACAGACTTTGTTAATGCTGGTGCTTTTACTATAGCTGTCACTGTAGAGCCATCAGATTGTACGTTTCTAACTGGATCGCCTGCTGTATCCACAATTGTTGCACCATATGATGAAGTTACACGGAATGTATAAGATTTATCGTCTGCAATTGGATCACCATTACAAGCTTTTAACGATACTGTAATTAGCGTTGAGTCAACTCCATTTGCAACTAAATCTGTTTTTTCAACATCGATGCTTTGTAAAGCATTATTTACATATTCTGGTCCAGTAAAATCATTAGAATTATCCTTTGGTTCTTCAAAATCTGCACTACCTGAGCCCATAAAGCCTGCTGGTAAAGTAACTTTATCATTATCACGGCCAGCAGCAGCACGTTTTAATCCTTGAACACTTAAGGAACCATTTTGTACAGCACGATATAAAAATACTGCAATATCCCCACGAGTTAATTTTGTAGAGGGATTAAAATCAGCAAATGTTTTCTTTCCTGTATTACCTGTTGAAATATCATTTGTATATAAATATTGTACTGCTTGAGGTTCATCTAAATCTAAACCTTTAAAGGCTGCATATACCCGTGCAAATTGACCACGTGTTATTGCTTTGGAACGATTCGCTGTTGCATGTGTACCATTAAAAGGTAAATAGAAATCACTATAGAAGTTATATGCTACACTTTCGTTATACGTTAATGCATAATTACGATCAAGCTTTGCGAGCATAACTACAAGCTCTTGTTCAGTTATTTGTTCATCTGGTAAAAAATTATTAGCGCCATTCAATGATAGTAAGTCATTATCAACTGCCCATGATATAGCTTTGTATTTACTATTATTCGTCGGTACATCCTGAATAGTCGTGGCTGCCCAAGTAACAGCAGGAGCTGCTGACATAAATACTAGTACAAAGCAAAGCAGTGATAACAATGCTTTTTTAGCATGTGCCATGTAGTTCAGTCCTTTCTTTAATTGAAGAATAATATGTCATCACGATAGTTTTGTTTTAGATCATTTTCTAAATAATTCAAGAAACGTTCCAGCACTACTGATGCTTGCGCCCGCGTTAATGGCTGGTTAGGGTTAAATCTACCTGTTACAGGGTCACCTGTCATTAAGCCTAACTCATTAGCAATGTAAATTCCGTCTTTTGTGTAATTTGGAATTTGAGCATCATCTGTAAATTTAGTTACATAGCCTGGGTCTGGTGCTTTGTTTTCAAGTCCTAAGGCACGCACAAATATCGTCGCAGCTTGACCACGTGTAATCGGACTATCTGGTTTAAAATACTCAGGTGTAACTCCTTTAATAATTCCTTTCTTGACAGCTGATTCAATATAGGCATAATCCTTTACAGTACGCTTCACATCTTTAAAAACACTTGTAGATGCAGTTTTTTTCGATTTATTTTCTTTTTCTTGCATAACACGTAAATCAACCGCTTTACCAATCGCTGTTGTAAAGTCAAAACGCTTCATTGGTGTATTCGGAGAGAAAAAGTTACTTGTATCTGTGTATATACCTAAAGAGTATAATTTATCAATAGCTTCCTTCGCGTAATGATTGTTTAAATCTCTAAACTTAGGAATGATTAATCGTTCAATAGTTGGCATATATTCTGTATCTAAGTCTAACGTTCCCTTTTGTCCAGAGGCTAAATTATACGTATATTCAGAAATAACATCTTTTTCACTTACAACTGCATATCCACCATCAAAACTGCCTAAGCTTCCTAGATTTTGTTCATAGTTTAATACACGTGATTTACTTGTAGATAATCGATTTTTCACATGGCTTGTTTTGCCATCGCTAAAAGAATAAACCGCTTCTGTAATTTGTGTTTCTGTTGCTCCCCAGAAATTTTCATAACCAGCATGTCGACTATCAGTATCAATGGTTACTGTATTTTGAACTGCATTTTTCCCCGTCCCTGACTGGAAGGAATAGGTTTTTCTAGAAATTACATTACCAGAATAATAATCCGAAGCAGCACGATTGTCCGTCACCGTACCTTGAGAAAATTGGTAATCTACTAATGTATAGGTAGTTTTACCAATCACGATTTTTTCAGCATACTTTTTCACAACACCATTGGACGTTTTTTGACCAATCGTTGCATAATCGACAACATCTGATTCGTAGGCAATATTTCGTGTTAATGTAGCCCCATTACTCGCTATCAGCTTAAGGCTATAGGTCTCTGTTAATTTTCCTTTTGATTCTTTTTCAGTAATTTTAATATCTTTACTTGTCCCTTTAAAAATAATTGGTGTTCCTGTAATGAAAACAGCTTCTTCATATGTATATTCATTTTTTACAGCACCTGTAGTTTCTAATGAAGCAGCTAATGTATTTTGCGGGATGGTAACGCCAAATACAGCTATCGCAAAAACTACTAACATTATTTTAGATAAATGTTTTCGCATTCGTTTTTTGTCCCTCTCTTTCATTTCATGCACGTCTATATAGGGGCTGCCAAAAATCATGCATAAAAAAGCTTAAAATCCGCATGTCTCCTGCAAGTATCATTATAAAAGAATAAGTATACACTCACTTCAACGCATATAGCCTATCTTTCATCTATTCTACTCACAAGAGACTCACAAATTTTATTGAATTAATCTACTAAAATAAAATGAGCTTTGCCAAAACGATCTGATAATACTACTAAACGATCAGAAGGCTTTAAATCCGCTGGTTGAATAACTTTACCAGCTTTTATAAGGGTAGTTTGATCAATATTCATATCAACCATTTCTCCTGCCTCATACCAACGACCTTTCTGCCATTGACTGACACTCTTTACATTGATAACAGCTGGATATGTTGATTTTACTGATTGCAGCTTACCTGCCAGCATTAATGGTGCAACTGGCTTAGCGTTATCAAGGATATGAACAGCCTGAATATGTCCATCTTTCACATAGAAGTAGCCATAATCACCTTCAAATAAATGAAGCTCAATATCAGGGATAACACTATATACTTTTTTCCCATCATCCACTATTGCCTTGGTTGAATTACTTACTGATAAAACAGTATGCTCTGTTTTCTTAAAGACATTTGAGTCAATCTTCATTGCATCATCAATTTCAATTAGATAGCCATCCGCTTGAGATAGGCGACCGTAGTATAATTCATGACCTGCTAAGTTCGGAGACATAAAGCTATCACTTGTCACTTGGACAACCTGTGCATAGTGATCACGTGCAGCACCGTCCGAGATAACAAAGGCTGTTCCATAAGCTAATAAGCCAGTAGGTTCGATTAAACGCCCATTGCGAATTAAAATTGTGCCATCATGGAAGTACAGTGTACCAGCAGATTTAAGTTTTAATAATTGATATTTTGTATCCACAGAAAGCATAGGCTCATAGTAAGTTCGTTCGTTATTTTTTAAGACAACAATTTTCTCAATCACTTCTTTACCAAATTGTTTAACCGTAGCATAATATGCTTCACTGCCAATATAGTTTTTCAACTGACCTTTATCAACTTTTGTATTCCCTACATAAATTGGCACCTTTGATGAAAAATCCATCGTTGATAAAGCTGTTGTCGTATCTGAACCAAAATCCCAATTTGCAAAGGCATGTTGATTTTTTACAGTTAATTTATTTGTATTTACATTTACGACTTGTATTTCACCTTTATAAAGATTTTCTACTAATGTACCGGTCTCACTAATGTCTATTTTAGTGACGATTGACGTATTTAAATTTTTAAGACTAAGCTTAATTCGATCTCCTACATAGAGGGCACTAATATCCACAGATGAGGAATTTTTTTGATAGCTTGTATCTTTATTTAGATAGTAGGTTGTTTCTTCCCCAATATCTGGTTTAAACATAATGAATAGTCCATTAGGATCAATACTTGTAACTACTCCAGTAACAGTTGCTTTTTTCGTATTTTGGCCAACTGAAGAAGAAGTAGATTCAGTATCCTTTGTAGAATTAGATGAACCACGAAGTTCAACAACACTTCGAAGAGAAATATCCGCCTCTACCTTCATTCCCATCTTAAAGCCATCAATGGTAGTGACTGTATTATTAATATACAGGCGGGCATTGTCATTAATATTGTATGTAACTGTACGACCGCTGTCATTTTGTAGAGTGATTTTACTTAGTTTTTTTTCTATTACTCCGTTTGGATTTGCATATTCTGAAAATGTTACATCAACAAAGGATCCTGTCACCATTTGAGTAGCAGCATTGGCTGTTTGACTCGATGAAAATCCAAAAACTGCGAATATCAAAATCAGTAGTATGTATGGAATCTTCTTCAACAAATTCCGCCTCCTTTAAAATTTGTTATTAATAAATAGTATATCGTATTATTGGTAGTTTTACGTCTTCAAAAAGTTACATTTTATCGCATTCTGCTTTCTTATTAGTGCAGCTATTAGACACAAAGATAGAGGTAGCTTTCTATCTTCAAGCTACCTTACCTTTAATCATACTTGAATGTCAATTGTATGTCCGGCTGTTGGATGTGGAGCATCTAACATTTCAACTAACTGTTCTGTATTCTGCTGTTGCATCTCCATCGCCTGTTTTGTAACAGCTAAAGATACATTTTGCATTAAAGTCGCTTGATTCATGGCAATTGATAAAGCTGCGATATCCATTCAGTCCACCTCCTCTTTAATTTATCGGTCAATTCTTTCATTCATCAAGCGATTTTCCCAATTTTCTACATAACTTTCTCATCAAAAACCTTCGTCCTTTATTGTTTCTTTCCTTATAAATGAAAATAAAAAACATCTACTGTCCTAAAAAATAGACGCAATAGATGTTGTTTTTATCTTCATTCAGCAGAAGACTCCCACCTCTACAGGTGGTGAGATGAATGCGGTTTTAGTTCCTTTTCAGTGGGTGTCCAAACACCTACTGAATAAAGATAAAACCTCCGGCGGATGTCACGGATTTTCAAAGGAATGAATTGTGCGGGCACAATTCAAAATCCGGACGCAATTACGCCAAGGCGAAATTGATTACATTAAATTTTCAATCGTACGCCAAGTCTCTTCAAAGCCAATTCCTTTCTCTGAAGAAAACACAATAAGTGGATCATTCTTTTCCATATTGAGCGTTTCTTTTACTACTTTTTTATGCTTATCCCATTTACCTTTTGGAATTTTATCTGCTTTTGTCGCAATGACAATACAAGGAATATTGTAATGCTTTAAAAAATCATACATCAGGCAATCATCTGCTGTAGGTGGATGACGTAAATCCACAATTTGTACGACTGCCTTTAATTCCTTGCGTCCTGTGAAGTAGCGCTCTATCATTTTTCCCCATGCTTCACGCTCTGTTTTTGAAACCTTTGCATAACCATAGCCTGGAACATCTACAAAAAACAATTGCTCTTCGATTTTATAAAAGTTCAACGTTTGTGTTTTTCCTGGCTTAGATGAAATACGTGCTAAAGCTTTACGACCAATCATTCGATTAATGAAGGAGGATTTCCCTACGTTCGAACGACCGGCTAATGCAAATTCTGGCAGTCCATCTTCTGGATATTGGTCTGGTCTTACGGCACTAATGACCATTTCGACGTTATGGACTTTCATTTTTCTAAAAACCTCCGTCCAGTGCATAAGCTAATACTTCATCAGCCGATGACACTAGTTTAAATGTAAGTTGCTCGCGTACACTTTCAGGAATCTCCTCAATATCTCGCTCATTATCCTTTGGACAAATAATTGTTGTTAAACCTGCGCGATGAGCACTGAGTGTTTTTTCCTTTAACCCGCCTATAGGCAGTACACGACCACGTAATGTAATTTCACCTGTCATACCAACCTCACGGCGTATTGGACGATGTAAAATAGCCGAAACAATTGCTGTTGCCATCGTAATACCAGCAGATGGACCATCTTTTGGTACAGCTCCTTCAGGTACATGGATGTGAATATCATGTGTTTCAAAGTATTCCGAATCCACCTCTAGATCACCCATCTTTGTACGAACATAAGACAAAGCTGTTTGAGCGGATTCCTTCATTACATCACCAAGCTTCCCAGTGAGTTGTAATTTTCCTTTACCAGGTGTTAATGATACCTCGATTTGCAAAGTATCACCGCCAACCGTTGTATAGGCTAATCCAGTTGCTACACCAACTTGGTTTTCCTTCTCTGCTTGTCCATAACGGAAGCGATGTTTACCTAAGAGCTCTTCTAATGATTTTGAGCTTACAGTTACACGTTTTTTCTCACCCGAAACAATAATTTTAGCGATTTTACGACAAAGCGTCGCAATCTGACGCTCAAGTCCACGAACTCCAGCTTCACGTGTATAGTAACGAATAATATCGAGTACTGCTTCATCCTTTATAACCACTTGTGTTTTTTTCAAGCCATGCTCTTTAAGCTGCTTTGGTATTAAGTGATTTTTCGTAATTTGAGCCTTTTCTATTTCTGTATAGCCAGCAATAGAAATAATCTCCATACGATCCAGTAATGGTCCTGGAATTGTACTTAGATCATTTGCTGTTGCAATAAATAATACATTCGATAAATCGTATGGCTCTTCGATATAATGATCGCTAAAAGAATTGTTTTGTGCAGGATCTAGCACCTCTAGCATTGCGGCTGCAGGATCTCCTCTAAAGTCATTAGACATTTTATCAATTTCATCTAATAAGAAAACAGGATTAATTGTGCCTGCCTTTTTCATACCCTGGATAATACGCCCCGGCATTGCTCCAACATACGTACGGCGGTGACCACGAATTTCAGATTCATCACGGACCCCACCCAATGAAATACGAATAAATTTGCGATCCAAGCTTTCTGCTATTGATCGAGCTAACGATGTTTTCCCAACACCTGGAGGACCTGCTAAACATAAAATTGGACCACGTAAAGAATTTTTCAATTGGCGTACAGCTAAATATTCTAATACGCGTTCTTTTACTTTTTCTAAACCATCATGGTCACGATTTAAAATACGCTCTGCGTGAGCAATATTCATACGATCTTCAGTCGAGTTTGTCCATGGTAGTGAAATAAGCCAATCAATGTAGTTACGGATAACACCACTCTCTGCACTAGCCCCAGGTAACTTTTCATAACGATCTAACTCTTTAAGCGCTACTTCTTTTGTTGTTTCTGGCATACCTGTTTCTTCGATTTTCTTGCGTAATTCAGCTACCTCACCTGTTTTTCCTTCACGGTCTCCTAGCTCTGTTTGAATAGCTTTCATTTGTTCGCGTAAGTAATATTCTTTTTGTGTACGTTCCATCGATTGCTTTACTTTTGTATTAATCTTCTTCTCAAGATCCAGTACTTCTTGCTCATCGTGTAAACGAATAATTAAATGATCTAAGCGCTTTTTGACACTAAGCATTTCTAACACTTCTTGTTTATCAGCAATCTTAAATGGCAAATGTGATGCGATGATATCAGCCAAACGTCCTGGTTCTTCAATGTCAACCACTGTATTAATGGTTTCAGTTGTTATTTTATTTGAGGATTTAGCATATCTTTCGAAATATGTTAACAACGTACGCATTAAAGCCTGTGTTTCAACATCCTTATCAATCGATTCCTCCTTGATCTCTACATCAACAACCGTATATTTTTCCAAAGCTCGATAGTTATTCCAAGTAGCTCGTGCTACACCTTCTACCAATATACGCAACGTTCCATTTGGTAATTTTAGCATTTGCTTGACGTATGCCATTGTACCAATTGCATATAAATCTTGCTCTTCAGGTTGTTCATCATGCATTTCCTTTTGTGTTACTAGCAAAATCAATTGGTCCTCTAACATCGCTTGCTCTAGCGCTGCTACAGAACGATTTCTACCCACATCAATATGTAACACCATCGACGGGTATACTAAAAGGCCACGTAAAGGTAATAATGGTACATTTGTTGTTTTTTGTATTGTCACCATGCGGGTATTCACCTCCGTCAAAATTTTCTTGTTCACATCCCGCGCTACTAGTATGTGTCTAAATAGCCGATTCACACTAGTTAATCAAACGAGCCAAAAATTACAACTAATTATTATTGGTTTTATGTATGAATGAATAAAAAGCTGACTGTCGATCTGTGCGAATATTGCACAATCGAAGTCAGCTAAATTACTCTTTATCTCATAACCATTAGACTTAGTCACGTCTGATTGTTATGCTGAAGTTTTCGTGTCGCTACCTTCATCGAGTTCAGTGCCATCTTCAAGAAGCAATTTCGGTCTTTCTTTATCCGTAATTGTTTTTGCAGTAATGATACATTTTTTCACATCTTCACGTGAAGGTAGTTCGTACATTACATCAAGCATTGTTGACTCAATAATTGAACGAAGTCCACGTGCACCTGTTTTACGCTCAATTGCTTCTTTGGCAATAGCTGTTAGGGCACCTTCATCAAACTCAAGCTCAACACCATCTAGTTCAAGCATTTTTTGGTATTGCTTTGCCAATGCATTTTTGGGCTCCGTTAATATTTGTACAAGTGCAGTCTCGTTTAATTGCTCTAGACTTGCAAGTACCGGTAATCGACCGATGAATTCTGGTATAAGCCCAAATTTTAATAAATCCTCTGGAATTAGCTTTGCCATAATGGAGCCTTCATCCACGTCTACTTTGTTTGGATCTGATCCAAAGCCGATTATTTTCTCACCCTGACGACGTTTAATAATGGATTCAATTCCATCAAACGCTCCACCTACAATGAATAGTATATTGGTTGTATCAATTTGTAAAAACTCTTGATGTGGATGCTTACGTCCACCTTGTGGCGGAACACTTGCAACAGTTCCTTCTAAAATTTTAAGGAGTGCCTGCTGTACCCCTTCACCAGATACATCTCGTGTAATAGATGGGTTCTCAGATTTACGTGCAACTTTATCAATTTCATCAATATAGATGATTCCTTTTTCTGCACGCTCAATATCATAATCTGCTGATTGAATTAATTTTAGTAAGATATTTTCAACGTCCTCACCAACATACCCTGCTTCTGTAAGAGAAGTAGCATCTGCAATTGCGAAAGGAACGTTTAAGATACGCGCTAATGTCTGAGCTAATAATGTTTTCCCGCTACCAGTTGGGCCGATTAACACAATGTTCGATTTTGCTAATTCAACATCATCAATTTTACTATTTGTATTGATGCGTTTGTAGTGATTGTAAACCGCAACTGCTAAAGCCTTTTTAGCACGTTCTTGTCCAATTACATACTCATCTAAAATCGCTAAGATTTCTTTAGGTTTTGGAATATCTTGGAATTCAATTTCTTCCTCAACGCCTAGTTCTTCTACAACGATTTCTGAACAAAGCTCAATACATTCATCACAAATATACACACCGGGTCCTGCAACTAATTTACGTACTTGCTCTTGTGGCTTTCCACAGAATGAGCATTTTAAATTGCCTTTTTCATCATTAAATTTGAACAATATGTTTCACCCCTATTCAAGCAACAATCTTACAAGATTATTGAACCTTTATCAAATAAATTGTCTGCATCATTTTACGCCTGGCAATTATGCTATAGATTTTTAATTACTGAAAGACGTATTTAGTTTTGTTATATTACTATTTTTTTGCATAGCCATCAAATATTTAGCCAAATAATTTTATTTTAAAGCGAGTTACTATGCATACGCTTTACTGTAATTCCAAAAAACAGTGACTAGAAATCATACTATTATTGACTCATGATGGATACATCGCAAAGCCTTAAAGTAAAAAGCTACAAACCTTTAATTAGTTACTTAGCCTTTATAATCTATACCATTCACCTAGGCTTAACCTTATTCAGAAGAGGAAGTGTGTTGTCTATGGTGTTTCAAAACTTAGTTCGTTAAGCCTCATTTTGAAAGTTCAGTGAAGCTCCAGCTCTACTGAATAAAGTTAAAATTTAGCACCGTATGAAAAGTCAAACAATACTATGTATTTTAGAGAAGTGGAAGAACCGACAGATTCTTCTTATGGTGAGATTAGTTTAACATCATCAAATTATTTAGTGTCTATACCTAAAGGGGTCTTAGCTTTCCAACTAAAGAAAGAATATGTGATAAAACAAGGCACGGTATAATGCCGTACCTTGTTTTCTTTTATCTATCCAGTTACAAAAAAATCCTATTCAGTAATTTTAGCGTTTTCTACTAAAAATTCAACTGTTTTTTGAATTTTAATGTCATTTTCTAGAACTGCTGTGCCGCCTAATGCACCTGTAATTTGATCTTTTGTCATGTTAAATTGAGCAGCCATTTTTTCTAACTCAGCTTCAATATCAGCTTCAGTAGCTTCAATTTTTTCAGCTTCAGCAATAGCTTCAAGTGTTAAAGATACACGTACACGACTTTCTGCTTCTTCTTTCATTTGACCACGTAAGTCTTCTTCAGATTGACCTGAGAATTGGTAGTATAGATCTAAGTTCATACCCTGTGTTTGTAGACGTTGACCAAACTCTTGTAACATACGATCAGTTTCAGAGTTAATCATACCTGCTGGTACTTCAAAATCAGCATTTTCAGCAGCTTTTTCTACTAGCTCATCACGAAGAGCTGCATCAGATTCTGCTACTTTTTGTGCTGCAGTTTGTTCTTTAATTTTAGCGCGTAAAGCTTCTACGCTTTCCACTTCTGGATCTAATTCTTTTGCGAATTCATCATTTAACTCAGGAAGAACTTTTGTTTTAACTTCTTTCACTGTTACTTTGAAAGTAGCTTCTTTACCTGCTAATTCAGCCGCATGGTATTCTTCTGGGAATGTAACAACTACATCTTTAGATTCGCCAGCTTTCACACCTGTTAGTTGCTCTTCAAAACCAGGAATGAAAGAACCTGAACCGATTTCTAGTGGATAGTCTTCACCTTTACCACCTTCAAAAGCTTCTTCACCTACGAAACCTTCAAAATCGATCACTGCAGTATCACCTTCAATGATTGCTTCGTCTTCTTTTATTTCAAGTTCAGCTTTACGAGCTAACTGGTCTTGAATTTGTGCATCTACTTCTTCATCAGTTACTTCAACTGGAAGTTTAGCTACTTCTAGACCTTTGTAGTCACCAAGTTTTGGCTCTGGTTTAACTGTTACTTGGGCTGAGAATGTGAAATCTTGACCATGTACGAAGTTTTCTGTTCCAGAGATTTCTGGATAATCAACTGGCATAATTCCAGCTTCATCGATAGCCTTTGCATAAGAATCTGGAACAATGATTTCTAAAGCGTCTTGGTATAGAGATTCAATACCAAAGCGTTGTTCAAACATTTTACGAGGCATTTTACCTTTACGGAAACCTGGTACGTTAATTTGTTTTACAACTTTCTTGAATGCTTGGTCCATTGCTGCGTCTACTTCTGCAGCAGGTACTTCAATTGTAAGAGTACCGATATTACCTTCTTGTTTTTCCCATTTTGCTGACATGTATAAATACCTCCAAATAAATAATCAAGTTTAAATGTTAGACAATTCATTCGTAACTACGATTTTGACAACCATTTTAGTATAACATAGATGCGTATAGTTTCAACTTATTTCATACCTCATGTAGTTCTGTTAGTTTTTCTAACATTTGTAAAAATTCGATGAGTTCATAGTCCATTTCTTGTACTTTTCCGAGCATAGATTGCACAAAGTCAATATAACTATAGGCAATATCATCCGCTTCAAATGGGTGCCATTCAAATGGATATGTTACAATGGCATGCTTTGCCATTAAATATTGTACCATTTCCAATGTTGTTGGGTCTTGCTGTAATTTATTTTCAATTATTTTTTTCACTTCACTGTACTGAGGTAACTGATTTGGTAATACCAAATTGATTGGATTTATCACCATTGTTTGTTCAAATTTTGACACTGTAATATCAATAGATACTTCTTGTTCAACTAATAATATGAGCGCTAAGCTCTGAACAAACGGATGAATAGTTGTACATTCGATAATAGCTTTTAAAGCTGTTTTTAATTGTCGCACATTTGTATCCATTAAACGATGTAACCGGATAGATTGTTCATCAGGTGTAAGCGTACTGAATTTCAGTAGTTCATATTCTTGGTCTTCTATTAATTGTTGTGCATCTTCCTTTTGTTGAAGTTTTCTTGCCACTTCTTGATTTATGCTTTTTAATCGTTGAAATTTTTCAATCTGTTCTAGTGGAAGCACATCTTCCTCAAGCAATGTCGTAATTAACGATTCCACTTGATGGTACTCCTTTAACTGCATACATACCGTAATATATAATTCCATTATTTCCACGTACAAAGTCGTACCCATTGCAAGCAATTGCTCACAAACATCTTTAGCTTTGTTATACGACTTTAATTCATATAAAGCATAAGCATATGCACTTAATGCTAATTCATCTCCTGTTTCATATAAAAATGCTTTTTCAAAGCTGGCTACTGCCTCTTTATATTGAAAATTTTCCGCATATTTATGTCCTTCACGTATTAATGTCTGAACAGCACCTGGAAAAACAACAATATTGTCATGTTTTATAACATGTCGTTTTCGCTTTGTCATTCCCTCACCTCTTTACTACTATTTCACTACACTTTAAAAGGTCGACTCTTCACCAGAATTTGAAATTGAAATGACACATGGTATCCCTCTATCCATAAGCAAACCGATAGCCTTTTCCAAGGTGCAGAATTCTCGCATTTTCCCAGAAGCTTATGCACCACTATGCTATTACAACTTCTTAAATCGCGATCAATGCTTATTTTTAACAAAAAATTCTCTACTTTTGCATTCATATTTTGTAATAAATTGTATTATAATTAATAATAACTATTATTTATAAATCATTGCAGACCTTTGTTTTTCTGCATGTACTAAAATAAGTTCTTCACAAGGAGTGGAATACATGCAATTAATGGATACAGTTAGTGAGTTTGAAAATTGTATCTCTCCAACATTTGAGGCACTATCAATAAAAGTTATTTCATATTCTACAGCGGATGGTCCACAACGAGATTATCCGATCGAATTTGAAATTCTTACTCGCACAAAGGTTGATTCATACGTACAAGAAGCTATTACACATATTATAAGTATCCAAGGTTACATTCCCGGCTCCATTTCAATTGGACATCAACGAGAGTCACTTTTTATTGTTCCCCAAAGTGTACACATTGAATGCAACTATAAACTTCTTAGTATCGACAAAAAAGATATGCAGCAAATTTTACAGCATCCACAACCTAACCTTCATTACAGTGAATGGTTAATAGATGCCATTAAAAACGCAAATATTCTTGTAGAATTAAAAACAAATCAGCGTACAGTTACAGATTGGCCAATTGGCATTAAATCAGCTGTAATCTTGTAGTTAGAGCCAGACATACTTAAATAGGTATGTCTTTTTTTGTGTCTTTGAATAAGTTTATCCTTTTTGTGGCGTTTCTATCATATCAACTTTCTATAGATTCTGGAATTCCCATTGTAAATATGCTCCTATATCACTAGAAAATTTTACAATTTCATTAACTTATCAGTAAAAGGCGCTATTACAAACAAAAATGTTGTGATGATGATAAAATGCTTTTATGGAAGATTATTAAACTCCGGGGGAAATAGCTATGAATATTAAAGATGCATTGAAGTCTTTTTCTACTATGACACTTACCACACGTCAAGAATTTATGATAAAAAATGGCGATTGGTTGTTACAAGAAATGTTAGTCAATATTGGTTCACCAGATGCTGAATTACGGGACCAATTAATATACCGCACTTTTATTGAATTACTGAGTGATAATTTACTGACTACACAGCAGCTACAATCTTTATTTGACACAGCTACTAGTGACAACTACTTATTTTTGAACATAGGGGAAGAAATGAAAGATAGTGTCTTTACACGATCATTTTCCGCATTACTGATTGCTGGGATACTGTCTAAGGATGCTACACTACAAATACTAGACGCCAATCGACTGCAACTTTATTTTCAAAAGATAGGACGGTATTTATTATTAGAGAAAGATACACGAGGATTTGTTCAAGACAAGGGATGGGCTCACAGTATCGCACATGGTGCCGATTTAGCGACCATGACGATTAAACATCCTAAGTTCGATTTACAGCATGCACCATCAATCTTACATGCATTAAAGCTCGTTTCTTGGAAAAATACTGTCTATGTAAACGACGAGGAGGAACGCTTAGTTACTATCATTGAAGCTTTGCTAGATCAAAACTACTCTGAAGAAGCATTAATAGAATTCGTTCAGCAAGCTTTCGATAAATTTGAAATGCATTTAGTAACACAAGGATATAATGAAAGCTTTTTTAGCGGGCGTACATGCACTTTAAATATCATGAAAACCTTATACTTTGCATTAAAAATGAATAATCGATCTCCTCAGCTACAAAATGCCATTTATGGACAAGTTGCAAAATGGCTAAAGCTTGGTGCCTAATTCCTCAGAATTTCAGATAGCAATCTTAGATTTCTCTAAGAATTGCTATCTTTTTTAGCACATATTTTACTTTTCGAGCAAAATATAAACATCCCAATATTTGTATATTCATGAAGTTATATAATTATTTCAACATAATTATTATTCCATTCCAAATTCCACCTTTATAATCATTCCTTACATTGAAAATTTATCCTTTTTTATCCTCAAATCAACTTTTGATGTACTCCTTTTTTCTACAAAACGCAATCAAAATGTTTCACCCTCTTTGATTCCGCGCATATTTTATTACAAAATGACGTCCAAAATGTGAAATGATATTTTCACAAAAAAAATCATTTACTTAGGTAAATATCACAAACTCAGTATTTTCAACGTTTCAACAGTGTTTATTTTACTAAGTCTTAAAATACCAATATTAAAATAATGTTTTTTGTTCAAAAAATGTTCATATTCACCCCCTTCTTACTATTAAATTTATAACAAAATAATTTTTTTTCTGTAAAACGGGGCGTATAATCCAATGTGCAACAACGACATTTGTGTTGATCGATTATGGCACATTGTCTTTAATTCGATTGCACAGATTTATGGCTTTGCAAACGCTTGCACTAGACCAATCAAACACTAGACTCAATGTTTCATAATGAACCATGCCATTGTAAGTACTTTTAGGACTTTGATTGGTACACCAAATAAAAGAGGTGACCTTATTTACTCATCTATTTATAAATGTGAACTTTTACATGAAATTTATGAATAGCCGTTCTATAGAAAGGAGTCAAACATGAAAAAGAAGTTTAGCTTAATGTTCTTAGCATTTAGTGCCCTTGCCATTCTTGCTGGATGTGAACCGCTAACAATTTTAGATCCAAAAGGACCAAATGCTAAAACATTATCAGACACAATTATTTTATCCATTATCACAATGGCCTTTATATTATTAGTCGTATATGTACTTTTAATATTTATGCTAACAAAATATCGTGCTTCAAAAGCACCTGCTAATTATGAGCCGCCTCATGAAGAAGGCAGTCATTTACTTGAAATTACATGGACAGTTATTCCAATTATTATTGTAGCGTTTTTAGCAATCGTTACTGTTAGAACAACAAGTACAGTAGAAGCCAAGCCAGAAGGTTATGACAATCAAGAGCCGCTTGTAATTTATGCCTCATCTTCTAACTGGAAATGGCATTTTAGCTATCCAGAGCAAGGAATTGAGACAGTAAACTACGTAAATCTTCCGATTGATCGTCCAATTGAATTTAAATTGTACTCTTTCGGACCAATTACAAGTTTTTGGATACCTCAATTAGCGGGTCAAAAATATGCAATGAGCGACATGTTGACTACTATTCACTTAGCAGCTGACGAGGTTGGTTCATTTATGGGACGTAACTCCAACTTTAGTGGTCGTGGATTTGCTGAAATGGAATTCGAAGCACAATCAATGACACAGGAAGATTTTGATAAATGGGTTTCAGATGTAAAGGCAAATGAGAAACCATTAACAGAAGAGAAATTTGATGAGCTATTAAAAGCTGAGCATGTTGGTCGTTCAAGCTATTCATCAACACACTTAGAATTTAGCCCTGCTCCTATGGAACATAGTGAACATATGAACATGTCTGACGATGAAATGGATCACTCTGAGATGAACCATGAGAACCATTCAACAGATTCACAAGAAAATTCTAATGCAACACATTCACATTAATTTTTAAAACTGAAAGGAGCGCATCCAATGAGTATGGAAGAAGTTTTCCATCCAATGCAAGAACCGATGATTTTAGCGGCAGCTATTAGTATCGTCGTTGGAGCAGTTGTTATCTTTGCTGGCCTTACTTATTTCAAAAAATGGGGCTATTTCTATAAAAACTGGCTTTCAACTGTTGACCATAAAAAAATCGGTATTATGTATATCGCTGTAGCGCTTTTAATGCTTTTCCGCGGTGGTATTGATGCATTGTTAATGCGTGCACAAACGGCGGTTCCAGACAACGGCCTTCTAGATGCACAACACTATAATGAAATATTTACAACACACGGTTTATTAATGATTTTATTTATGGCCATGCCATTCGTAATTGGTTTAATGAATATTGTTATCCCACTGCAAATCGGTGCACGTGACGTAGCCTTTCCACGTCTAAATGCAGTTAGCTTCTGGTTATTTGCAGCTGGTGCAGGTTTATTAAACCTATCATTCATCATTGGTGGTTCTCCAGATGCAGGTTGGACTGCCTACTTCCCGCTGTCAGGGACAGAGTTTAGTCCTACTGTTGGGAACAACTACTATTCTTTAGCTCTACAATTATCAGGTATTGGTACGTTAATGACCGGGGTAAACTTCATCACGACGATTATTAAAATGCGTGCACCTGGTATGACATTGATGAAAATGCCAATGTTCACTTGGTCAATTTTAATTACAAACGTTATTATCGTATTTGCATTCCCAGTGTTAACTGTAGCACTTGCATTAATGATGCTTGACCGTCAATTTGGTACACAGTTCTTTGCCATGCAAAATGGTGGTATGGACATGCTTTGGGCCAACCTATTCTGGGTTTGGGGACATCCTGAAGTGTACATCGTTATCTTGCCAGCTTTCGGTATTTTCTCAGAAATCATTGCAACCTTTGCACGTAAAAACTTATACGGTTACAAATCAATGGTTATGAGTATGGTTGTTATTTCATTGTTATCATTCCTAGTTTGGGCCCACCACTTCTATACAATGGGTCACGGTGTCATGGTAAACAGTGTATTCTCTATTACAACAATGGCAATCGCAGTTCCTACTGGGGTTAAAATCTTTAACTGGCTGCTGACAATGAGGCACGGGAAGATTCAATTCACAACTCCAATGCTTTATGCACTTGGCTTTATTCCGATCTTCACAATTGGTGGGGTTACAGGGGTTATGCTAGCAATGGCAAGTGCCGACTATCAATATCATAATACGATGTTCTTAGTTGCCCACTTCCACTATGTATTAATTCCAGGAACAGTATTTGGTGTACTTGCTGGTTACCACTACTGGTGGCCAAAAATGTTCGGTTTCCGTTTAAATGAAAAATTAGGGAAAGCTGCTTTCTGGTTTATTGCAGTATGTTTCAACGTAACATTCTTCCCATTATTCATTTTAGGTTTAGATGGTTATGCTCGTCGTATGTATACTTACTCTGAATCAACTGGCTACGGTCCATTGAACATGCTATCGTTCATCGGTGGACTTGGTCTTGCTGTAGGCTTTGCGTTAATCGTGTACAATATCTACTACAGCTGGAAGCATATGCCTCGCAATGAAAAAGCAGATGTTTGGGATGGTCGTACATTAGAATGGGCTACTCATTCTCCAGTTCCAGAGTACAACTTTGCAGTAGTACCAACTGTAACTCGTTTAGATGAGTTCTGGTTTGCGAAAAAAGAAGGTCGTGATATTACGGCTGGTAAAATTGATAAAATTCATATGCCGAACAACACTGGCACTCCATTCTGGATGAGCGGATTCTTCTTCCTTGCAGCATTCTTTGCTGTATTTAACCTATGGATTCCAGCCATCATTAGTATGATTGGTGTATTTGGCTTTATGATTCATCGTTCATTTGAAAAAGATCATGGTCGTTACATTTCAGTTGAGGAAGTTATGGCTACTGAGAAAAGCTTGAGAGGTGATAAATAATATGAAAATCGATTCTTCACTTCCATTAGAATATAGTACAGAGGAAAATCGCCTGAAAATTTTTGGTTTCTGGATTTTCCTTGGCGCCGAAATCGTGTTATTCGCTACACTTTTCACTGTATATTTCACACTTCATACACGCACAGGTAGCGGTCCAAATGGCGCTGAAATTTTTGAATTAACACCAGTATTATGGGAAACATTCTTATTATTAACAAGTAGTTTCACAATTGGTCTTGGTGTTCATGCAATGCGTATTGGTAATAAAAAAGCAATGATGACATTTTTCATCATTACACTGTTATTAGGTCTTGGCTTCTTAGGTATTGAGATTGATGAGTTTGTGACATATGTTCATGAAGGTGCAACAATCCAAACAAGCGCATTCTTATCATCATTAATGACTTTACTTGGTACACATGGTGCCCACGTAACATTCGGTTTCTTCTGGGGTGTTGCCATTTTAATCCAAGTAGCAAAACGGGGCTTAAACCCACAAACGGCTAACAAAGCGTTTATCTTCTCACTGTACTGGCACTTCCTAGACGTTGTTTGGATTTTCATCTTCAGCTTCGTCTACTTGAAAGGACTGATTAGCTGATGAAGGAATTATTCCCAAAACAACATGTGATGGGCTTCGGCTTCTCACTATTACTAACAATTGTAGCGTTAGCAGTTGTTAAATTCGATATGTCACTTAATATGGCATTTGGCATTTTACTAGTAACTGCTCTTGCACAAGCGACTGTACAATTAGTATTATTCATGCACATTGGTGAATCCGAAGATAAGAAAACTTTATATACAACGATTTTATATTCTGTATTCGTAGGTGTTGTCACAATCATTGGTACATTATTTGCCATGATCTGGGGCTATAACTGATAAAAAAAGTCGAGAAAATGATATCATTTTCTCGGCTTTTTCTTTTTGAAAAAATTAACTTTTACTTCAATTAAATGAACATCTCCATTAAATACAAAGTTAAAAAATATAATCAAAACTAATCTTTCAACATCTAAAGTAGACTCAACTCATTCATTGTCTGTAGTTCTAATACCTCTAACTATGTATCAGAACTACATCCTGCACTTATTATTCATGTACTATCCCTTATTGTTACTTAATGTGCAAGAAGACATAAAAATAAAGGTATAAATTGGGCAATTACTATTATTTTAATATTGAATTGAAATTTTATTTAAAATAACGAATCTTTTCCTTTTATAGTTATGTATACTAGTAGATATTGTTTTTTAACCAAGAATAGGAGATGAAAGTAATGAACAAATTTTTTAAAGTTTTAAGTGTTGGAGCACTAGCATTAACGCTAGCAGCTTGTAATAATAGTGCTTCCCCAACGAAAGACACAACTAAAACAAGTAAACTTACTTTAGAGCAAGTGTATGACAAAGCGGTAGATCGCCAAGCAGACGTTAAAAGTGCTAGTGCCAAAATGGAGTTGACCCAAGAAACAAAAGTAGGGTCAGGCGAAGAAGCTATGGAATTTTCCATTGATTCAAATATGGAGATGGATGTAATTAGCGACCCACTTGCAATGCATTTATCGGGTTCAATGACAATGCCAGATATGTTTGGTGATGGTGAGCAGAATACTGAAATGCCAATTGAAATGTACATGAAGCAGGACCAAGGCTTTTTCATGAAGGATGAAACTACAGATAGTTGGTTGAAAATGCCAAGTGAAGAATTTGACTCAATTTTAGAGCAAACTGCTTCTTCTGCAGACGCAAAAGAACAATTAGAACAGCTTAAAAAATTTATCAAAGATTTTAAATTTGAGCAAACAGATGATGCATATATCTTAACTTTAGACGCAAAGGGCGATCAATTTAAAGAACTTATCGATTCTGAGATTAACAAGTCAATGCAAGGGCTTGGTCTTGAGGAAAACCCTCTTGATAACTTAACAATTGATAAAATTAACTATGTACTATACATCGATAAAGAAACATTCGACACAAATAAAATGGATATGAACTTTGATTTAATCATGAAAATTGAAGATCAGGAATTGTCTATGAAAACAAAGTCTATTGTGACATACACTGATTTTAACCACCTTAAATCAATTGATATCCCACAAAGCATTATTGACAATGCCAGAGATATCGCACAATAATTCCCCTAAAGCCAGTTTCCTCCATTAAGGAAACTGAGCTTTCTGTTATTTATAATATTTTCTCAACATAGAGCATAATGAGTATCGAATAGAGGCTATTATCCCAATTTAGTTGTTAATTTACTAATTTTAAATAATCTTGCCCTAGCTCAGTAACATTTTTTTATGAAGTGCCAGAGATTATTTGTACCTCTTGGAGCTAATACAGATAATTATTACCATGTGATTAAGCAAAAGATATTGCTATAATTTACTGAGAGGGAGAGGGAGTGTGAATTATGGCTATAGAATTTCAAGCAATTTCTACAACATTGGACATCGCTTATTTCGATGGTGTTACTTATTCAATACCGAAGCAATGTCCACATTGCTATGTCTGGATGATTCCATCAACTATTGATGCAAAAAAGCTATCTTATGATTTACATTATGATATGAATTTTCTTTCACATTCGTGTGTAGGTTGCAAGAAAAGCTTTGTTACTACACATTTCCGTAAAACTTCAAATAACAGCATTACTTTTCATTCTGTATATCCAGAGATGACAAATAAAGCGGTGCCAATGATTATCGCTGAATTTTCTCCGCAATTTGCTAATATTTATAGACAAGCTGCATTGGCAGAAAATTTGGATCAAATTGAACTAGCAACGACTGGCTATCGAATGGCACTAGAAATTCTAGTTAAGGATTATTTACTTGCCGAATTTCCAGAGCTAGAAGAACAAATAAAGCAATCCTCCTTGCATCAATGTCTGACAGAATATTTTCAGGATATATCTAATTCCGTCGCTGCCCATGTAGTAAAATCCTTGAGTAATGACTATGTCCATTATGTAAAAAAGCATACTCACGCGGGTTTTGAGGAACTTAAGTTTTATTTTGAGATCTTTGTGAATGATATTGAAACGAAATTAAAATTAAAAAAACCAATTATACATAAAGCAAATATACTCAGCAGCATGTCATAGCATAAAAAGGTGCCTAATTTTTAAGCACCTTTTTTTCAATGTAGGAACATTTACTTAATCTGCAATATTCTCTCCATCTTTATATCTGCCAATAATTCAATTATCTAATGGAATTCGATAGAGCTTATCATCATTCGTCAATGGATTTCCGCGCCCATCCGTATTATTGCTAATGAAATAAAGAAATTGATCGTCTACATAAAGATCTCGAATGCGGCCAAGACCTGAAACTAGCTCTCTTTTTTCGAGTGTTTCCTTAGTAAATTCAAATATTGCCATTCCTCTTAATGCTGCCACATACAATTTTTCATTATTATTATCCATTCCTGAAGGAGCCCAAGTTGTATTAAGACCAGATGTAATGATTGGAGCAACCATTCCTTGTCGTTCCTCACGGCCTTCTATAATTGGCCAACCATAATTTTGTCCTTTTTGTATAATGTTGAGCTCATCATTAGCAGAGTTTCCATGCTCACTCGCATACATCTTGCCATCTGATGTCCATGTCAAGCCTTGAGGATTGCGATGACCGAAGCTATAAATATAGGAATTAGGAAAAGGATTATCATCTGGAATAGATCCGTCTAAATGTAAGCGCAGAATTTTGCCTTCAAGTGTGGCTAAGTTCTGTGCTAGCATAGGCTCCGTTGCATCGCCAACTGTTGCATAAAGCTTGCCATCTGGACCAATTTTTAATCTACCTCCATGATGATACGTACCACTATTTATACGATCAACTAACAAACTCTCTTCCTTCCATTTGTTATCCTGTAGTGTTAACGTGATAATCCGATTAAACTGTTTAGAATTCTCAACATACGTATAATAGGCATATGCCCTTTTCGATTCAGGAAAATCTGGAGCAAGAACAAATCCTAATAGCCCAGCCTCTGAAGCAGTAGAAAGCTCTTTACTAAGTTCTACATGTTGTCTTTCTACCTTACCAGCTTCAACTTTTACAATATTCCCTGGCCTCTCAGATAAATAAAAAACATCACCACTTTTTTGAATAGACCAAGGTATCTGTAGATTGTCAGCAATAATGTCAAGATTTGAAGTTGTTAAGGCTTTAGCATTTTCAGGTTTTTCATCTTGCTGCTTCGTTTTGGAACACCCTCCAAGAACAAGCAGCAGTAGTAGTAACAATAATAAAATCGCTTTTTTCATATCGTTCACCCCTTTATATTTTATTACTGGCAGTAGCTTTCAAAATAAAAAGACGTCATTTAGACGTCTCTTCTACTATATCTACTAAGGAATCAAAATCTAATATCTCGCCTTTAGCCTTTGTTTTTTCCAGCACCTCTAAATATTCTTCTTTTCGATCGATGAGCCGTTCTTGCTGCAATTTTTGATATGATTGAAGAAAATCATCACTAGCTGCTTTTCCCATTAACTCACCTCATTTAGTAGTATTAATTAGCTCTATTATAATATTGGTAATTTTTTCTGACAATTAAATTTTCTTTTTTGATTATTACGTACTAAATTTAATGAAGGATAAAAGACTTAAAACGATGCTAAGAGATATTATTATATATCTAAGTCCATCCCCTATATTAATGAAAGTATGGAAGCACTCTTTTTTCCACAACCTGTTCACCAGCACTTATCCATCTACTTTTATCATGAATGTGCGCATCCTTGTCTATCGGTGTCTGAAATTGGCTTACTCCTGAAGCATCCAATAAAGAGCCCTCATCATAATCTAAGCCAACATTTGCTACATGCTTGATGACAAATGGGCTTTGAAAGCGTATTTTGGCATCTTCGTTATCCAGCTCTCCTTCTGTTACAATAAAAGGCACACGTAAATAAATTGTCTCTCCGCCCTCTTTCCACAATACCGTATCAAAGCTTCCTTTATAATACTCCCAGTTACCACCAATGGTAAATCCACGACCCTCTATTTTATCACGTAAATAGCCAAAGCCAATTTCTTTTCCCACTATCTTTGAATCAAATTGTAACAATTTTGAACCCTCCTTCCTATTACTCGCTAAAAGTCTATCCCAAAAAGAAGAATTACAAACTCTACTAGTAAAAAGTGGTCGACATCAAAATCAATTTCGCCTTGGAGTAATTGATATGGGATAAATATGTACTTATGAAGTCAATCCAATTACACTATAATTGTAAAGTGAAAAACAATCTGCCTTTTTAAATAAGCATTTATGTAAAGGAGTGTTAACTGAAATGAAAAAATTTGTAGTTAGTATGATTCTATTACTTTCTCTCTCGTTTCTTCTTGCAGGCTGTGGGAGCAAGGATGTACCTTATGACTATGAATATGACCGCTAAAATACCCTATAAAAAGTCTCGAAACCTTGTAAGAATTCGAAGTTTCGAGACGACTATTTAGCCCTAATATTTATAATTTGTATCTCTATTATTATTTTTCAAAAATTAATAAATCCTCATCTAATTTCAATTTCAAACCGCTTTCCTGACCATTTCGATCCTTTAGGTAATAATATCCTCCCTGTTGACGAATGGCATTTATTGTTGTCACCATTTCTTCTCCATTTCGTAAATCTGTTATCGTGACAGTTCCATTCGCATCAACTCTTGCCTCTGCATCAGGTTGAAGCATAGGTGTTTCCTGTTCTTGATTCCTTAAAGCTTCATTAGCTTCACCTACTTGATCCTGTTTCTTACTTTTATCGCTAGCTTCTATGTTGTTCTCTTCTATTAGCTTAGGTGTGTTTTGTGCTACCAATGCTGAATCAGAGGGCTTTGAGGAAATATCTTTACTTGGAGCTGTTGTTGCAAAGACAGTCGTAACTCCAACAGCAAATGCAAGCCCCATTAACGTAGTGGTAAGCGTTGCCTTCTTATATTTCATAATAGATTCAATCCTTTCTTTTGTTGAATGCATATTAAATGCGTTATAGAATGAGTGAAGCTGACTAGTTGGCTGAATAGCCTGTATTAATGTCAGTGCATATTCTTTGCGTTTGTTATATCCAAATTTCATTAAAACATGTTCGTCACAGGAAAGCTCTATATCACGAATTGCAAATCTATACATGATCCAAACAAATGGATTAAACCAGTGCAAGCATAAAGCAAACAGCAACAGCAGCTTCCATAATGTATCAAAGCGTTTTATATGAACGATCTCATGTGTTAGTACAAAATTTAATTTTTGCTCATTATTAAAGTCAAAATTCTTTGGGAAAATAATTTTTGGCTTTAGTAGCCCACAGGTAATTGGTGTAAAAAGCTGATCACTGTAAAAAAATTCAATTTGGCGTTTAGTGCTTTGTTTATTCAGCATTTGATCTAATACAGGATTATTATTCAATGGAAGTGCTGTATGAAAAATACGAATACTCGCCCTATATTGGATTGTGAAATATCCTGCAATTACTAAAACTCCCGCTAACCATATCCAATGATGGAGCCCAAGTGAATAGGATTTATTTACCAGTTGAGGTTCTTTATCTATCTCATACATAAAATATTGCTGGGTAGTACCAACATTCTTTATAATTAAATCCCAAAGTGATTCCACACTTATTGGTGATGTGATAGTAAAGGGATTTAGTAAGATAAAAAGCACTCCAAGCCATAAAATATGAAAAGTTCTTTTAGGAAGCTTATTAATCATCATTTTACGGAGAACTAATATAATCACTATCATTACACTTGCTGTTAGGCTCATACGGACTAAATCCAAATTCATCACCTCATTCGTATTCATCCACTATTTTTTTCAATTCAGTTATTTGATCTTTAGTAAGTCCCTTATGATGAATAAACGCAGAAAAAAATTGCTCTGGTGAGCCATCAAAAAGCTTACTAATCAACTCTGATGTCTCCTGCTCTTGAACCTCTTCCTTTGAAATAAGAGCTTTGCAAATAAAATTAGGCTCTTGTCGTTCAATAACCCCTTTTTCTATACATTTTTTAATGACTGTATATGTTGTATTACGATTCCACCCTACTTCCTCTTTTAAAATTTTTACAATTTGACTTGCTGTTAATTGCTCTTTTTCCCTCCATAAAACATCCATTACCTTTAATTCAGAATCAAAAAGTTTTACTTGCATATGCATTACTCCTTTTTTGACTATTGCAATAGTCTGTCGACACTTTCAGACTATCACAATAGTCAAATGTAAGTCAATCTTTTCTATCTATCCTCTTAAGTCCACATTGATAATGATTTTTAGTATAGTCCCATTTATTTCAAAAAAACAAAAAGACTATAGAACAATGCGGTTAATCGCCTGATCTATAATCATTTTTATTTACCTCGTATATCCAAAGGTTTGATCCCAATTCTTTTTAACCTTTTCCTACACTTTTGGATATTTAATTCTTAAGCTATAGCTAAATCCCGAAACATCAGTTTTTTTGTTGCTTTTAATACATTGTAATTATAATCCATTTGCTTGTTTAACTTTCTTTAGGTATATTATCTACATTGAATAAATAGAAGGTGAAGAAATATGCTAGAAGTCAGTGAAAGTAAATTAGCACAGTATATCATCCATTTTATAAGTGACTCACTTGTGCTAGGTGAGGAAGCATTTACACAACCCGAGGTCATGCTAGAAGCAGCTTTTACACAACTAGCATTTAGCAAAATCGATTTAGAGCAGCAATATGAATTTTTTCATGAAACTGATATTGCCTTAAATGAGGTATTTACATATGTAAGTGCTATTTTCAAAGAGGAAAAAAGCTTTCTTGAGCAATCCAAAAACATTGCCACACATTTACATAGTGTCTCTCAGCATCCTAATATTAAAAGCGGTGAATTATTTATCGGCTTGTTTGACAATTGCTTCTTCATGAATGAAGCAAAAAAAATTGTTGCCATTGTCAAAATTGATGAGAAAGAAATGTTTTTAGATGTTAAGAACGATCAAAACAAAATGATTATCCATGGTATTGACGGCATTAATGTAAAGAAAATCAATAATATGGTCATCATCGTGGATATGGGTGAGGAGCAAGTACCTGCTGTATTTATGAAAACGAAGAGAAAAGAGGATGTTGTCTATTGGCAGGAACGCTTTTTAAAGATTAAGGCAGCGGATGAGCATTATCACAAAACGAATTTGGCGTTAACAGAATGTAAAAAGTATATTCTTAAAGAGGACAATTTTTCAAATACAGAAAAGCTGGGGTTATTAAATAAAACGCTAGATTACTTTAGAAATGAAGATGAATTTCAAGTTAATGAATATATCGAAACGGTATTCGATAAGACCGATTCCACACAAAGAGATATAATTATAAATTCTGTAAAACCCTATGAAACGATCATTTCTGAAAGTGCACTTGAAAAAGCCGAAAAGAAATATAAACGTAAAATAAAGCTTGATTCCAATATTGAAATTCAGGTCAATGTACAAAATATCGAGCAGGTAGATGAGCTAATCGAAGTAGGCTATGATGAAGCCACAAATCGCAAGTATTATAAAATTTATTTTCAAGAAGAAATCTAATCAGGTAATTCAACGAAAACAGTATACTCCTATTAGGTAGACAAATCGTGTTTAGCTAATAGGAGTATTTTTTATAGAAAATTCCCACAAAATAGCACACCCATAATTGTTAATATGTTACAATTTAATTACTTTATAAGGGGGTTTAAATATGGCGATTATTGATGAATTACAATATTACATGGATAGCGCTTCCATTGGAATTGTACTTGAGCTTCTACTAGTAACAACTTGCCTTTCTACTATTATCTATGTGGTCACTAAAAATCAATATATTTCATACTTATCATCAGCACCGATTTTTTATTTTATGTCCTTCTTCTTCTATCACAATTCACACTTTATCTTGCTAATAGTAGCCATGACGATTCAAGCTTCCGTTATTCTCTTTATTCAAAAGAAAAATCTGTTCAAAGCACTTATAGAAAAAGACCGTACTTTAAAATCTAATTAGCACCGCTCAAGCTGCAAATAATGAATTTGCAGCTTGATTTTCTAAACATGTCCAAATTTTAATGCTCGTGCCCAATCAGGTCTATTTAGTTTTTCACTTTGCCTTATAGCATCTGTCACATCATAAGTAATATTTATCTGCTCAAAAATCCATCTACCATCACATTTTTCCACAATTGTATAATTAGCAAAGGGTGTCCCCGATTCCATTTTATAATAGAAGGGTTCATCTTCCTCATATGCAGGCAAACCGACACTTCCAGGATTAACTATAACTTTGCCATTTGGTAAATAAACAATGGCTGGTAAATGAGAATGACCACAAAATATGATATTTTGTGGAATTTCCTTGACTAGATTCATTATATCCTGTGACCGCTTAAAAATTGCACCGTTGAGCGTTATATCATGCAATAAATACTGTTCGTCACTTTCTGGAGAGGCATGACAGAAATAAAAATCTTCTGTCTGAATGGAAAATGGCAGATTGTTTAACCAATTTTTATGCTCATTTTCCAATATATCTATTACATATTGCGCAGTTGGATTATCTGATGATGCTTGTAACAACATACGATCGCAATTACCACTAACACTTTTTATGTCCATCGTCTTTAGTAAGTCATATGTTTCTAACGGGAAAAGTGGCCCATACAGAATATCCCCCAAATTATAGATACAATCAATATTTCGGTATTGTATATCCGCTAATACCGCCTTTAATGCATCTTTATTGCCATGAATATCTGATAAAACTGCTATTTTCATAAATACCCCACCTTATTGTGTTGGATTGGTAGTTTTTCTTATGGCTCACTCTTTCTTATATCATAACAAAATCTTCCATTTATCAGTACTACATTACTTCATATTTCCTTCCCACTAATGGATTAGAATGACTCTATACAAATGAATCAGGCACTCATACAATAAGTACCTGATCCAACAAAATTAACGAAATCACAATTCATAAAATGAAACAACAAAAAGGACTAGGTTCAAAATGAATGAAATACCTAGTCCCCTCTGCTATTTCTAGAAATAAGACTTTGACAAGATTACATAAATAGCATACTACATCGTACTAAACAAATACTGAACAAAAATCAATTACGCCCCAGCGTAATTGCGTCCGGATTTTTTTTGAGCTCGCTCGAAAAGCTCCTCTTCAAAATCCGTGACATCCGCTAGGGGCTTTATCTTGATTCAGCGGGCGTTTGTACGCCCACTGAATAGGAAAAAAATCGCATTCATCTCGCCACCTATAGAGGTGGGAGTATTCTGCTGAATAAAGATAAATTCATTGATTTATTATTTTCTAAGTATCAGAAGTTTAATAACTTTATAATAAATATTATACTCACTTTTAAAATGTATATTTATATATTTGAAAAATTAGTTACTTCCAATTTCAAGCTATCTACAAACTGATTAATTTGTTCCATTTTTACTATTAGACATAACGCTGGACCACATTCTCTTAAACCATAATTATTCTTTTCCTTTGCATCTAATACAAAAATTAATTTAAAACGAGGCTCATTTTCCTCTCTTTCATGTTCAGGAACTTGGAACAGTCCATACTCAGGATAATAATAGGTACCATATTCAGGAATATGATAAATACACAAACCTGGATCATGGGGCTCAAGCATACTTAGATGTGTATGATCAATTTGTTTTAGATCATCTAATAATTTTAGAAAATCTCTTTTTAAGCAAGAGATTTCTGTATGTATCTCTGGAAAAGCAGGACCAGTGCGAAAATCAATACGAAATTTTACACTCCCATCATTAACTAATTTTAATTTTATTTCAACTTCACAACTGGGTTTGCTAGAATGGTCCTTTAATATAACCATAAATAAACTCCTTTTAATTAATTAAATTATGAAAAATCAATCATTCACAACTTTCCACGCTTTGCAGCATCCATACTTCAAGTTAGGACAATTGGAAGACTTGCTTTTATTCATTGGTAAAATATTCAGTGAAACAAATTGTTAATCTATGAGTCAAAATCAGCTGAACTTTCTAATTCAAATTAAACATTTATCTTCATTTTTCTACTTACACTTTCCATTCCTAAATGTTTATAGAATTCAATTGCATTTGTATTGAAGTCCCAAACATTTAATTCGATAGATAAAGCTCCTCTTGCTTTTGCCCATTCTTTACAACTTTCAAATAGCAATTTTCCAATACCTTGCTTTTGAATTTCCTTTTTTACACCAAAATCATGTATATAAGCATATTTACGCTGAACCAAAGATGGAAAGGTTGGAGAAGATTCAATGCTGATTACAGCAAAACCTATAACTAATTCATTGTTCTTTGCTACAAAAATATTACTGTTGTTATCTTTAAGCAGTTCTTTGAAATAAGATTCAGGCATAACAGATCCGACACTTTTGAAAACAGTTGGTTCTTCAATTACATGTTCTTCATGCCCTTCTTTTACAAGATTATTCAAAGCAAAATAATCCTCGTTTGTTGCGGTACAAATATTAATGACCAACGTTAGACCCCCAAAATATCCCTTTTATGTACATTATAGCAGGGAACTATGTTGCTTACCTCCTATTACTTGTATTTACGAAATTTTAAATAATGTTCGTGAATAAAAGCTTTATATAGACCATATCCGGACTAAGATGTACATTGTTTTGTTGATATTTATACGTTTAATTAAATATACAAGGGGCTGTCCATCGAAATGAACTTTTATGGCAGCCTCTAATGAATATCGAAAATAGAAATAAGTTAATTTACAAGTTTTTGGTTATATTCAACCCACTTTTCCATTTCTCTCTCCACTGCTCGGTTTTGCCATTCAAACCAAATAACTGAACATTCACTACAGTGACTGTCTACGCCTTTTTTTCCATTCATATCTTTACATGTAAATATAGTCTTTTTACGACAGCTGTAACAGTAAATTTCTACATCTTTATAAAATTCCATAGCTATCAACTCCTACAATTTACACATATTTCTTTCCATTTTTCATATAAACTATACTAATTTATAAAGTAATCTTAGGTAGGAAGAATAAAAAGAAGCTAATCTTTTTCTGCTTCGATATCACTCTTCTAATCTAAAAGAAATCCTAAGAACACACAAAAAAATGTTACAAATAAAAATGAAGCTTGCCAAAATAAATGCATGCTAAAATCCTCCCTTTATACTTATATTTCTTATGAGCATCTTTTCACCATACGAACTTAATTCCCTTCGTTTAGTTATACCGCACATCTCCCTTAATTATCGATTCCGTAAATATTACCAGTAAAATGGGTTTTACTCTTCTTGGTTTGTAGCGTAAACTTTTTTACTTAAGAGGGGAGGAAATATTTATGTCTCAAATAAGACACGTGAAAATCTTAGGTACAGGAAAATATTTACCAAGTAAAAAAGTATATGCGCGTGAAATAGATGAATTATTAGGGGTAAAAGCAGGTTGGGTAGAACAAAAATCAGGTGTTGTTATGCGGTCTTTCATTGTAAATGAAACAGCTTCTGAAATGGCGACTTATGCAGCAATGGAAGCGATTAAAGCTTCGGGTTTACATAAAAAAGATATTGATTGTATTGTAAGTGTTAGCGGAACAATGGAACAGCCTATTCCATGTAACGCGGCACTCGTTCAAAAGCAATTAGGTTTAAGTGATTCTAAAATTCCTTGTTTTGATATTAACTCTACATGTTTAAGCTTCGTCACAGGATTGGATACGATTTCCTATTTAATACATTGTGAAAGATATAGAAACGTGCTTCTAGTATCTAGCGATATTGCCTCAGTAGGATTAAATTGGGACGCTAAAGAAAATGCCATTTTATTTGGAGATGGCGCTGCTGCTGTCGTCATCACAAAAACACCTGAAAATGAAACTTCTAAAGTACTATCTGGTCATATGGAAACATTTAGTGAAGGAGCACATAATACCGAAATTAGAGGTGGAGGCACAAAATTACATCCTACTAATCCTAAGGCACATGAAACCGACTTTTTATTTGATATGAATGGGAAATCCGTTTTTAAATTATCTTCCAAAAATATTGGTGCTTTTATGGAGAAATTATTAGCTACATCTAATTGTACAATGGATGATATCGATTTAGTTGTCCCACACCAGGCAAGCGGTATGGCAATGAGAATTTTAAGAAATAAATTGGGAATTGAAGAGGCTAAGTTCATGAACATTATTCATAATCATGGAAACACGATTGCCTCAAGTATTCCAATAGCTTTACATGAAGCCATTGTGCAAAATAAAATCCAACGCGGAAATAAAATTATGCTTATTGGAACATCGGCAGGACTTTCTATCGGAGGAGTTGTATTTGAATACTAATATTCTACTTACTGGTGGGCGAGCACCTGCCACTTATTATTTTGCCCGTTTGTTAAAGCAGCAAGGCAAGACCTTATTTATGGTTGAAAGTTTACCTCAGCACTTATGTATGCACTCTAACCTATTTGAAAAAAACATTCATGTTTGTTCACCTAAAAGAAATCGTGATGCCTATATTCAAGATTTAATTAAAATCATTCAAGAAAACAACATTGATTTATTAATACCAACCTGTGAAGAAGTGTTTCATATTGCCTATGGCTATGAACAGCTTTCTCAATATTGTCGGGTCTTTTGCGAACCGTTAGAAAAAATTAACGTCTTTCACCATAAAGGCTTGTTTATCAACACGTTAAGTGGTTTTTTTAGTAAATATATAACTGCCCCTTTTACTGTAGTAATCGATACAACTACTATTCACTCTAAAGCAGAGATTGCCAGTATTCTAAAAGCTAACCACATTAACTTAAGCCATGAATATGTATGTAAGCCAGCTTATTCAAGATTTGGAACTGAAGTTGCTTTTAAGAAAGATCATGAAATAATTGAATATCTATATGTAAAAAAAACGATTTGGATTATCCAAGAAAAAATCGAGGGTATACAAATTTGTACGTATGCTATAGCAGACAAAGGCTTTTTGAAATACTATAGCGCTTATCAAACAAATGATCAGGTTGGGCTTGGTGCTACCATTTATTTTGAGCCTTTTCGTAATGCTAAATTGGAAGAATTCATGAAGCTTTACATTGAAAAATACCAATATACTGGCCAAATTGCATTTGATTTAATTATGACGAACAAGGGAGAATTTTACCCAATAGAATGCAACCCTAGAACAACTAGCGGTATTTGTCTCTTTCCTCTTCAAAAGCACGAAAATAACACTGCTTCCTATATTATTGGGACAGAGACAACCATGTTAGGCTTAGCCATGCTACAAACATTGCTCTCGAAAAATTTCTTTAAACAAATTCGTAAAATGGCGAAAGCGAAGGATATTGTATGGAATTCAAAAGATAGGAAGCCGTTCTTTGGCCAAATAAGTAGTTTTTTTTATTTATTAAAGGAAGCGAAGAGAAGAAAAATCTCTAGTTATCAAATGAGTACCTTGGATATCGAATGGAATGGAGAGGAGGGGAATTTTTAAATGAGTAATATTTTGGTTACAGGGGCAACAGGCTTTTTAGGACAGCATGTTGTAAAAAGGCTCGTTGCTAAAGGGTTTAATGTGACTGCTATTGGACGCAATAACACAATTGGAAAAACACTTCCTAAAGATGTCCGATTTATTTCCCTTTCTTTAGAGGATAGAAAAGGGATTTTCAATGCTATGCAGAACCAAGATGTTGTTATTCACTGTGGGGCACTTTCCTCGGTTTGGGGTAAATACGAACATTTCTATACCTCTAATGTAGTAGGAACACAAAACATGGTTGATGCTGCCCTTTTGCACAATGTAAAAAGATTTGTTCATGTTTCCACACCAAGTATTTATTTTAATTTGCAAGATCGATCAAAAATAGATGTTAAAGAAGATAGTTTATTGCCTAATCCTGCAATTAACTTTTATGCTGACACAAAAAGAAAAGCAGAAGAGGTTGTAGACGAAGCTTTTAGAAAAGGATTGGCTACCATTACCATAAGACCTCGCGCGTTATTTGGTCCTGGTGATAATGCCATAATTCCTAGATTAATCAAGGCCAATCAAAAATCTGGCGTACCCTTTATAAACGAGGGAAAGGTATTAACAGATATTACATATGTTGAAAATGTTGTAGATGTCTTATGTCTTTGTCTAGATTCGGATGAAAAAACCTTTGGTAAAAAATATAACATCACAAATGGTGAGCCAGTGTATTTAGGCGAAATTCTAGAAAAAGTCTTTAATATGCTGAATCAGCCTATGAGGAAAAAAGAATTGAAATACAAAAATATATTACTAGTTGCTAGTTTTTTTGAAAAAGTATATCGATTCTTCCAGATTAAAAAGGAACCTATCATCACACCTTATACGGTGACAGTATTAGCTCACTCTCAAACTTTAAATATAGATGCCGCTAAAACAGATTTAGGCTATGAACCGCGCATTTCTGTTGAAGAAGGGATTCATCTATTCGCAGAATGGTGGAAAACTCAAAATGATTAGCTATAAATTATTTCATACAGGGTACTGTACGCATAATGCAAAAATAGCTTTAAAAGGAGAAGCATCCTATGAGATGAAATTTCCTGCTATGGTTGCTCTATTAAAACATCCGAATAAAGGCTATATTTTATTTGACACTGGGTATACAGAGCGTTTTTATGAAGAAACGAAAAGATTCCCTTATTCCATATATGCTAAGATCACGCCTGTCTATATAAAGCCCGAAGACAGCATCCTAGCACAACTAGCGCAAGAAAACATTTTTGCGGATGATATTCAATATATTTTTTTGAGCCATTTCCATGCCGATCATATGTGTGGATTAAAAGATTTTCCTAACAGTCAATTTATCTGCTCTAAAGAAGCCTATCTTTCAGTGAAAAATAAAAAAGATATAGGTGCTGTATTATCTGCCTATATCCCCAATCTATTACCTGCTGATTTTGAAGAACGCGTTTCTTTTATAGAAGATTCAAAAATAACTCAAATCGGTAATCCATCCATCAACACAATTATTGACATTTTTCAAAAACCTCTTTTTGATATATTTGGTGATGGGAGTTGTATTGCCATTAATTTATCAGGGCATGCAAAAGGGCAATTTGGCTTGATTTTTGAAAGTGACAAAAAGGAAACCATTTTTTTAATCGCGGATGCTGTTTGGAGAAGTGTTGGCTATAGGGAGAATCGTCCTCCTAGTAAATTAGCCTATATAATTATGGATAACGCTAAAGAATACAAAGAAAACTTTGAAAAAATGGTGCAATTGCATTCATTGGACAAAAAAATTAAAATTATTCCTACTCATTGCGAAGAACCATTTCAATAAATAGGCGAAGAGGTTAAAAATGATAAAGGTCATTAAAATTCTACAAAACTATTTAAAAGTGAAACGCATACAAAAATACTCACCACAGTCCTTTCGACAATGGCAGAGCAAGCAATTACAAAAACACCTTTTATGGATAAATAAACATTCACCCTATTATAGACAGTTGGAGTTAAAAGCATATAATGACATAACTCACTATCCTTTTATGGATAAACAAATAATGATGGATCACTTCAATGCCCTTAATACAAAAGGCGTTTTAAAAGAAGAGGCTTTCGGGGTTGCTTTAAATGCTGAAGAAAATCGAGATTTTTCCCCAAAAATCGGTAATATTACTGTAGGATTATCATCTGGAACGTCTGGAAATAGAGGAATTTTCTTAGTTTCAGAAGAAGAACAAACAGCCTGGGCAGGGACGATTTTAGCAAAATTGCTGCCTAATGGTTTTAAAAACAAAGAGAAAATTGCCTTCTTTCTACGTGCAAACAGCAATTTGTATGAGTCTGTAAATAATAAAAAAATAGAATTTTCATTTTTTGATTTACTAGATAGCTTTGAATCCCATATAAAAAGATTAAATGCCGATCAACCAACGATTATTGCAGCACCTCCTTCAATGGTTAGACGCTTGGCTCAAGCTGTAAAAGAAAATAAACTAGCCATACAACCTATCAAAATTATTACAATGGCAGAAGTTTTGGACCCTTTAGACCAAGTATTCATTGAAAATATATTTAATCAAAAGGTTCATCAGGTCTATCAATGTACAGAGGGTTTCCTGGGATGTTCTTGCTCACATGGAACGATTCATTTAAATGAAGATATCGTTTATATCGAAAAAGAATTCTTAAATTCGGAGAAAACGAAATTTTTTCCGATTATCACTGATTTTAGAAGACGTACACAGCCCATTATTCGTTATCGTTTAAACGATATTCTCACAATAAAATCCGAGCCTTGCCCTTGTGGCTCTTCAATGTTGGCGATTGAACAAATTGAGGGACGTATGGATGACTTATTTATTTTAAAAGATAGACACCATGATCATCTAGCATACGTTTTTCCTGATTTTATTCGACGAGCTTGTATTACCGCTTCGGAAAACCTAAAAGAATATAGAGTTATTCAACATAGCGAAAATAAAATCGAGGTCCAATGTTTAGTGTTTGATGAAGAGCGACGACAAGAAACTGAACAAAGCATTCAAGCAAATTTAATGGTCTATTTACAAGAAAACTACCACTGCCCTTTTATCACTTTCAATCCATATGAAGAACAAGACCAATTAACAAAACTGAAACGGATTGAAAATAAAATGGCAGTTAAAGAGGTTGTTCAAAATGCTGAATGATGATAAAGGCACTCTATTTAACAACAATAATATGCATGAATTAGATTGGCATTTCTATGAAAACGGAGCATTTTTACAAGAGTATTTCGAAGATATGATTACTGACACAGCAGCTTATATCCAAAACGTAGAAACAGACATTTTTTTTGCAGCAATTGGACGTAAATTAATACCCTGTACAATCAATGACAGCACCTACGAAAATTCATATGTTTGTTCACCATATACGCATTATATTTCCTATGCAAAGGAAGAATTGCGCTTTATTTCTTCAAAACCGTTAAGAGTTGTTCTTAAAGCTATTATTAATCAATTTGGCTATATAGCAAAGAAAATGGAAATGAATAAAATCGTTTATATTAACAATTATTGCCTTTCCACAAACCTAATAACGTCTTTAACAGCAGAGGAAATTTTTATATTAAGGGAGTTGCTGATTAAACATTTTCCCAAACACCAACTTGGCTTTCGATCTATAAATGAAATTTGTCATAAAAATATGATGGAGGGGTTTGAAAAAGAGGGGTTTGTTTTATTACCTAGTCGCTATATTTACATATCTACGAACGAAAGACTAAATATACCTACTAAAAGTGAAAGAAAAAAACGAAAACATGATGAGAAATGTTTAACCAAGGATATGACGATTGTTTCTAATAAAGAATTAGCAACAGCAGATATTGAACGAATCGTTGAGCTTTATCATCAATTATATATAGAAAAGTACTCTGATTTAAACCCACAATTCACCTATACATTCATTGAAAAGATGCTGAAAAAGAATTTGTTCATTTTTCAAGGAGTAAAAATTAACGGTCAATTAGAAGCTATTTCTGGAACCTTTGTGTTAAGCAATATGATGACAAATCCGATTTACGGTTACAATCTTTCATTATTCCCGAAGTATCAGCTCTATAGAATTCTGAGACACTTAAACACAACATTAGCTCTAGACAATAAATTTTTATATCATCAAAGTGCAGGCGCTGGTCACTTTAAAAAGGCTAGAAGCGGTGTAGGAATACCTGAATATACAGCCCTCTACGTCAACCATCTTCCCTTCTATAAAAGGTGTTATTGGAAACTATTATCATTCTTGCTTAAGAAAATTGGAATACCTTTAGTTGAAAGGCTAGAATTATAAAATCTAAAAACTAGAAAAATGAAATTGCCGAGGTTGTGTGATTTACACAACCTCGGCAATTTCAAACTAACTCCAGAACATTTTCATTTCTAAAGCATACAAACATACATGGTACAGATTAAATTACATAAACAATTAAGTAAAAGGAGAAAAGTTTTATTTCCTCTTCATTAATCGTGATTCTATGAAGACCAAAAGTTACATGTTACTCTTATATATTTTCGTCAAAATGAATCTCTTCAAAATAAAGAAAAATTTCCTTTTTTTGGTCAATTCACTTTCACCAAGCACAATCGTCTTTTGAATATTCTCTCGATTTGCTTTATCCATTGCTTTTCGGACTTTTTTACCACTTAGCTCAGCCTCTATACGAAGCCTTTGTTAGTCAAATAGTAAATTGGTTAGTATATATCTTAACTTATAAAATTCTTTGAAAATCTTTACGTATACAGGATTGCTTTAGTTTTTTTGTTTTCAACAAATATTTAATATCAGAGATATTGTCATATGAAAGTTGAATGTAAAAGTAATTGATAAATTCCAAAACTGCAAAAATATAAATAAAAACTGTAGTTATCAGTCCTTTTATAGGTAGCGAAGAATAAAATTGCACGAAATCAATTACGAACATAACAATTGAAACAAAAACTAAGATAATATTAATTAATTTTAAGCGTTTTAAAAGTCTAACTATCCATACAGGTGTCATAGACATATTTTCAATTCTTAATCGCTTTAATTTCGAATACCAATAAATAGTCCCTTGCAGTAAAAGAAATTCTAAAAGAAAAAATGATATCCAAAAAGAATACAGTGAATATAATTGCAAATTAGGAAAAGCCCTATCAACATAATAACTAACAAAAATAAACAAAATTGTCGCAGATAATTCTCCTGAATATAAATAAGACAGTCTCTTTTCCAACTTTTTCTTACTGATTTTTTTATACCTCCCTCTTTATAAAACTCCCTATCACGGAATAATCTTGTATGGTTTATTTAAGTAAAGCCCTCATTAGCACAATAAGAAAACTATGCCCTTAGTTAGTCAGTAATAACATTCAAAATTGTTCCCGCCACTGTAAATCTTAATTTCAATTTATCTTATAAAGATATGGACCACACATTGATTCATGTGTATGAACATATGTCCAAGTAAAGTTTTTATCAAATATATATACATCTTGTTGAGTATCAAAATCCCTTGATATCACTTCATTAGCATTTGTATAAAGGAATATTATTGGTGAACCTTGAAACATTACATAAAATTCTTCTTTAGATAAAGTATCAAATGCTTTTCTGGCAACTTCTTTTTCTAAGCATTCTTGCTTCTCATAACTGAAAATATGCCATTTAAACTGTTCATAATATATTTCCTCTTTTAATTCTTTACTAATATTTTGTGCGAATGTCTTATCCCATAAATCAATAATTTTCTCTGGTTCATTAACTAATTCTATGACTACACCTTTTTCATGTAAGTTTTGTTTAAATTTATAATCTTCTTGGATAAAAACTATTGACCAATAAACATTTTCTAATTCTTCCTCTGGTAAACAGTCTAAGATTTTATCAATTTTATCTCTAATCATCTTTTCCTCCAATAACGAATTATAGAAATCTGTTTTTTATAAAAATCGAACTTTTTTATTGCTTCTTCAACTCCCCTGCTTTGTTATTTTAATAATTCGATAACACGCTAACCTGGTGAGTCTGTAGTTAAAAAACACATAGCCAATAAAATCAACTAAATACTAATCGCTTCATATCTTATGACTCCTATCAGACCATACTTCCACTAATCTACTTTGTAATTTAATAATACTTCATAACACTTTCATTTGGATAACTATTTCCATTTATCATTCCAGCCAATTATCTAATGATGGTTCACCATATACTTTATCAACTTACTATTTAAACGTTCTACAGCCTTACTATATTCCCCTACAAATACGGCTCTTAATGCTTAGCAACTGCCAGTACACTTTCTTTAATATTCATAGCAAAGCTCCCCATCAGCTTCTGCGTATTGATACACTGCTTAATTGATTATAATTTCAACGTTGACCATGACAAATTTTTTTTTACTAATATCACTAGTTAACGATTCTAACAATTTATCCATATCCGTTGTATTAGTGAATAATGGCGTTTCACCTACTTTTGTGCAAAAGAAAAAGCATCCTCAAAAGAGGACACTTTAATAATGTTTGTTATTAAGTTATTACTTGCTTACTAAACAATATTTAACTCTGTAAAGTAACCCAATCTTTTCTAAGCAATCCCATATAATAAATATCGTAAAATCTGCCAAATCTAAATAGTTCTTCTTTTAAAGTCCCTTCCAAAGAAAACCCACATTTTTCATAAGAAGCAACTGCTCTTTTATTAAAACTAAATACCTGAAGTTTCACTTTATTTAAATTCATATAATTGAATATAAAGTCGATCAATACCTTCATCGAATCTGTTCCATAGCCTTTCCCTTGGTATGCGGTCCCAATGGAAACGCCAACATGACAAGAGCTGTTTTTCCAATTCACTGAGTAAACAGATATCGTCCCAATAAAGATTTTCTCTTCTTTCAGCTCAATCCCGAATATATATTCATCTTTTTCAGGATTTACTTCACTTAGAAACTTTTCATGGTCACTTTTAGTTGGTGGAAATGGAATCCCGTCATTCATTAATAATCGACTTTCCACCACATCTTCAATTCCATAGAAATTTTCATAATCATTTTTTGTAATTTTACGTAAAACGATTTTATCACCTGTTAGAAAATTTTCAATATAATGCTCTATCATTTTTATCCCCCAATTAATACGCAGGGAACAGCAGTAAGGGTTATTCTACTGAACCCTTGCTAATTTTTTGCTTCATTGATCCTTTTAAAACTTCTAACACAATACATGCCATCAAGAGTTCATCTCCCTTTACTTATGATATAGTTGAATTGTATATAAATTTAGCAACTTTTTCAATCCAATTATTTAACAAGTAAATCTTTAGCTATTTCTTCGATAACCTACCCTGCACAATATGGAACGATTAAACATCCGCTCTTTAAATCTCGTTGGGCAATTGAAAGTTTTTTCTTTGAATTAAACAAACTTGAACGTGCCTATTCTATTCAGGACAACAAGAAATGCCATATTTTATTCGCAGCCCTTATTGTCTGAAAAAATGCATGGGTTAGGAGCACGAAGCACATGAATGTTTTATTGTAATAAGGAGCACCAAAATTGCATATTAACAACGCATATGCACGACTTTATGTACACTAAACAGCAAACCATAATTGTTTAATTGTTGATGTATCAATTGTTTGCCCCCTTGCATAAAACGCTGTTTAAATAATGTTCATTAGAAAAAACACAAAACGTTGATCTAACAACATTTTGTGGCTTTTTGATGTATTTCCAAACTTTTATTTGGGAACGTTATTTTGAATGGGATTGTATACTGCACCGTTAGTACAAGAAGCGATAACTACTTTGAACAATCACCTCTTAGGTTTACGTGTTTGTACAATTAAACACCAAAATGAATCATCCATTTATCTTCTTTTATTGCTTCAGCAATTTTTTTCATTAATTCTTCAAGTTCTTCTGATTTGTATTCGTCGTTTGCTTCACTAACAATAGTTAAAAATTGTTTATGAGAACTTGGTGGTATCAAGGTTATTCCAAAATTGGCAAGGTTGTTATATGGTCTATTTGTATTGTGTGCGAATGTTTTTAGTTTATCGATTTTTTTACCAAAGTCCTTAGAATATAGTTCGTCAATAAGGTCGCCATCCACACTTATACAATCATATTTTTCAGGTTCATAATCAATATACTCTTTGTCTTTTTCTATACAAGCAACTATTCCAAACTCGTGAATATAAGGCATATTAACACATCTCCTCGTTTTGTCTTTATATATCTCTATTATCCTATATTCCAATGAATATTTATATAAATTATCCAAGAGGTTCCCAAAGCGTCGTTTGGTAATCTTTCATGAAAAGTTGTTATTCAACAATCTGGCCCTTTAATGAAAACGAGCGCCAATCCTTATTACAGAATCGTGCCCGATTGTAGAATAAGAACCTTTCTCTCAACTAATATCAAGAAGTAAACAAAATGTGGCTTCTTCTTGTCTAAAAGTTAAACGATAAAATAATTCACTTAATGATTCAAAATTTTCAATTAGATTTATTATTACTTTTTAAAACTGGTATCCATATTTCGCTTTTGAAAGTTCGTGAGGTTACATTTTTATCTTCATTCCATAGAATTTCTGGACCTTCTATTTGTTCATAATTTGAGGATGGAAACCATTCTGAATAAATGCGCCCCCACACATCTTGTAGCGTATCTGGAAATGGTCCGATTGCTTCGAAAATAGCCCAAGTTGAGGCAGGAACTTCAAGTTGCGCAAGGTTATTTTGACACTCTTTTGTTGTGGCTACTCCAATATAGTGATCAAGCCTTCCTTTTTCCTCCATTCTGCCTTCAGAAAAGTTCGTGGAGGCACTAATTAGTCCTAAAGGCGTAACATTAGAAAGTTTTTTTAGTTTATTTATCGTTTCATCATCTAAACTTTCCCACATTGAAGCAATTTCTTGATTAACCCCCCTGAAAATAATAGGCACTTTTTTTTTAATACCAACAATGCGAAATGCTTCTTTTTCTTCAATACGATAGTTCATTTCATTTCCTCCTTTGATTGATAACTGGAAGGTCATTTGTGGGTAAGCTTTAAGTGAATGGCCATTATTTCTAGCTTCTGAAGGTGTTATACCATGCAAATTTTGAAAAGCTCGTGTAAAAGAATCTGGTGAGTTATACCCGTATTTCATTGCAATATCAATAACCTTTACGCTACTATCTATAAGCTCAAATGCTGCAAGAGTAAGCCGTCTGCGACGAATGTATTCCGATAGGGAAATACCTGCAAGGAAGGAAAACATCCTTTTAAAATGATATTCGGAGCAGAAAGCTATCCTAGCTACTTCTTTGAAGTCAATTTCATTAGTAAGATTTTCTTCAATATACTTTAATGCTCCATTCATGTTTTTAAGCAAATCCATTTATGTGACCTCCTTTATCAAAAGAATAGCAGGAGTTGAATGTACCCATCCGATATTTCGTGCACAATTATGTAGGGTACCTATAAGTAATAATTTATATTATTCCATTAAATGACCCTTTAATGAAAACGAGCGCTAATCCTTATTACAGAATCGCGCCAGATTGTTGAATAACTATTTTTTATTATTAATAGCGTTTTCTCATATATTTCTATATCTATTTTAGGCAGTATATATACTAACAATTTTCTCGTTTAATAAAATCTCTTTTTCTTTTTTTAAACCATTTTTTATTGTGAACGGACTACATTCACGTTTAAAACATTGGATAAATCTTTTTAAAGGTGTTGATTCTAAATACCTCGATAATTACTTAGCGCAGTTTTTATTTGTAGATAGTCATAGCAATGAAAGCACAAAAAAATGACAGAAACATATCGTAGTTTACGTCTGTCGAAGTTTATTATTTAGTAGTTCAATGACTATTGAAGATACTTTTAATAAAAATTAGAGCCACAGTTTAGTGACTCTAATTTTTATGTCTATTCTTTACAAAAATCTACAAATTTTTTTGCCTGTATTAAGGACATATCTGTTTGTTCTCTCACAAACTTCACCGCTTTAATTTCACCGACGGACTTTATTTTCTCTTTTACTAAGGCAATCAGTTCCTCATTATAGATTTTAGTATAATCCATTTTTCCGACCTCCTCTAATCTATAATACCTTATACGACTACTTTAACCATTTAGTTTCAAATATATATTAATACCACAAAAAGACCTTTGTAAAAATAAGGAAAAATGATTGTGAGGGTTCATATTTACTAGATAAAAACAACATTTAAATTTAAAGATCGTAGCAGCACTTTGGACATTTCTGTGCCCGATAAATTCTTCACATTCCTTATTAAAGAAATGCGCCCGTTTGCAGTATAACTTCTATCCCATTTTTAAATCATTCAGCATCGTTACCTTTATCATATAAATCTTTTATGGGTATTACATCGGTTTTATCTTTATATTGTATAGTTACCTTATCTTCATCCGTTAGTTTCTTCTTCTTCCCATTGTACAGTAATAATGTGTTTTCATCTGCAAATGTGAAAGAAATGCCACTCCCATCTTTTAGGAGTTTTGCTGGGGTAGAGAAATCGTTCCTTTTTTCATACACAAATATAGTATGTGTATATCCCTCATCTGTTTTTGCATCTGTTAAAATTATATAATGATTGTCCTTTTTTGCTTTGAATAAGAGCGTAGCCATCGTGCCCTGACTCTGAATGTTTGTTTCAACATTACTGGAACTCGCTTGCCACATATTCACAAATACAAAGTAATAAGCAGTTATCAGAGCAAGAAACATTGCTAGTAGTGATGATACGATAACTAAGATCTTTTTTCTATTTTTGGAGCGTACCTTTTTAAAATAATCAATGTTCCTTTTATCTTTTCTTCTCTCATTTTCATCTTCTGAAAATAAATCTCCCTTCATTTTATTTAAATAATTTCGGCATTCTTCACATTGATCCATATGTTTTTCTATCTGTTCGTTTGTTTCTTCACTTGTTAATTTATCAATATAAGCAGGAGCCAAATCCTTAAATACGCTATGTTTCATAACCCTACTCATCCTTTCTGATTTCAAGTTTTGCTCTATAAAAAGTCACTCTTGCCCAGTTTTCCGTCCTTTCAAAAATTGAACCAATTTCTTTGAACGATAAGTCACCCAACAATCTTAAATAAAGTATTTCTCGTTTATCCTCACTGAGTTGATGAGCCTTTTTAAAAAACATAACTTTATCCTCGTTTTTTATATACTCATCTTCCAAGTCGTAAAATGTTGTGCGTTTACTTTTTAGTGAGTCCTTCAATTGTTGGTTTTTATTTTTATGGTTTAATTCTTGCAGCCATATGTTTTTAGCGATTGCACAGAGCCATGTGGAAAACTTGGCTTTACCATTATTGTGAAAGTTATTAATGGATTTAATCGCTTGATAAAATGTTTCTTGAGTTAGCTCTTCTGCTAAATCAAGGTTGTTTGTCAAAGTTAACAAGTATTTAAAAATAAAATCCCCATAATTTTGGTATATATTGTCCTTATCCACTGCCACCCTCCCTTTTCCGTCTGGCCATTCACCTATGTATCACAAAATTATTAATTTCGTTACAACATTTTAAAAAAATTTTATAACAGATGCAGATATTCACTTATTCAATTAAATGGCCCGTTTGTTGAATAAATTAACTAACATTTATAAATACATTTATTACTTTTCAAACGACTAAAACTTTAATACAAATGATCAAACTTTTTTATAATCCTACATTATAAATTATCATCGTTAAACTGCCCTTTCTAGGAACACTATTTAAATGATTAAAAAAGAATTGATTAATAAAAATTAATGAAATATGGGTTGCCTTGAAGTCTGCTCGGCTAATTGTATGCAAATAGTTACACTTAACCTTTTGCGGCTTAGTTCAATAACAGTCACGAAACAATTTAGTAATACCTTTTTTGTGTAGAAAATGTGTAGAAACTTTTCATTTTCTATCCTTTTTTAAACGCATTCTCAAAAAAAGGAAAAGCGCTTCAAACCCTTGATACTAAAGGATTTGAAGCGCTTTTCACTTGGTTCAAACTTGTTCTATCTGAACCTTTAGACGTCCCAGGAGGACATACTAAAACCTTGATATATCAATGGTTTGCAGCTATAATGTTTACCTTTTGTTTACCTTACTTTTAAGACCACCCTTCACGGAGTGGTCTTTTTAAGGATGATTTAATTAAAGCACCTGGTTAGTTTAATAAGAAAAAATCATTTTCTTGCTAAATATAAATCAATCGTATCGTATACCTTTAATTTATCCCCAAAATCTATAATCGCTTCTCTAATCTCTTTTTCTAACATTATTTTTGTATTATAAGGCAGACTTCTATGGTCAGAATAAGTATTTAATAATGCAATGTAGTCATTCGAAGAAAATATTCGAGTTAAATGATATAACTTAAACACTACATCCTTAAATCCATAAGATTCAATGGTCTTAAACCTGTTGTTATATTTCTTCGTGTCATTTTCTATTATTTTAGTATTGGAAGGTCTATATTTTTGGTATATTCCTTGAATTTGCTTATGCAATTCATCGTTTTCTCGTGATACAAATGGTCTGTTCCAAAATAATGCCAGTGTACCATCTTTTTTTAATAATTTGGAGACTCGAGGGTAACCTTTTTCTTCTGGAACCCAATGAAATGCAGTAGCTGAATAAATTAAGTCTATACTCTCATATGGACACACAAAGTCTTCAAATGCTGAATTATGTACCCTGAAATTTTCATATTCTCGAAACTTTAACTTAGTATAGTCTGCAAGGTTTTTTCCTAATTCGACTGCCTTTAATTCACAGCCTTTATCCAGAAAAGGTTTTGTCGCTTGACCTGTGCCAATTCCAATTTCAATAATTTTTTTGCCATACTCTACTTGAGAATAATTCAAAATATCTTTAAATAATTCATCACAATATGTTGGTCTCCATTTATCGTAATTCCCTACATCCTCATTAAATATAAATCGTTTATCCAATTTATTTTCCTCCGAATATATTGTTACCACACTATTAATACAAGAAAATGAAATGCCCTTATAGAACAATTGAAATTAATAGTTCAAATATAGTTATATCTTATTTAATTAAACTGCTTCCTAGTTTAATAATACCTCATTTAATTTTTATATGGATAACTATTTCCATTTACCACTCCAGCCAATTATCTATGTTTGGTCTACTATTTATTTGTGTACGCCAATCACGTTCATTAAGCCAATTATAGAAAGGCACTGGACGCTCTTTATTAGGAGTTTCTTCTATATAAGATGATTTACTCAACTTCCTATCGGAACGCTCTACAGCCTTACTATACGCCCCTAAAAATACGGCTCTTTTGATATTCCTAGTAAACTTCAATATTATTAATGTTGGAGATAGATAAAATATAAATGAGGATTTCAAAATGAACAAACTAGAACAAACAACTCAAGAATTACTGGAAGCTGGTTATACGATTGAGGAAATTAAAGCAGCCTTTGAGGAAGTCATTGAACAAGCTAAACAGTCCAATTCAGATCGTGAGACAGATAACTAACAAAGTTGTCTGTTTTTTATGGCTCTTCACCAAAACATGTGCTTGACTAAGAGCCATACTGAATCCATTCGGCGTTGCATTCTAGTAAAATTGTCTCTTTATAGTGCTGCAGATTGCGCGTGAAAAAATGGCGTCTTTGCAGCGCTTTAATGAGATTATTTTTCCCTTCTACTGCTGCATTAGTAAAGCGTAATTGATGATAATTACAGATTTCTTCTTGCCAATTGCGCATCGTTAACAGACAGGATTCCACGGCTGGATGCTTGATTGTAGTACCTTGCGTCAACCAACGTTCGAAGCCTTTTTTCGCTAGTTCATACGTGGAGCTACAGTCGTACCATTCGATAAAGGTTTCTTTCCAACTGTAGACTTGATGTAGGATTTCAGCGTATTGAAGCAGTCGGTGTAGGCTATTTTTTTCATCATTCTTCAATTGATCACGTCGTTTACCAATAATTCGGAAGTGTTGCTTAAGGTCCTTTTTAGCATACGGTGCTAGCTGCTTTTGAACGGATTTTCGTACTGCTTGAAGCGCTTCAGTTACGTAAC
>NZ_JBNNMG010000013.1:0-97407 GCF_050272555.1 Lysinibacillus sp. NPDC047702
GTTCGTTAGCATAAGGAAGCACCTCCTTCAATTGATACATCTATCGTACCGGAGGTGCCTGGTTATTTATATGCGTTATTTGAATACGGGCTTACTGTCTACTAATCGAAAAATAGTTCAAATGGGCATTATATTAGAAGTTAACCCATATTCAAAGGAAGCAATGACCATTGTAGAACGAGTTGAACAAGAGGTACAAGCTATCATTAAAAGTGGTGAGCTAAATGGTGCAAAGGTAGCAATCGGCGGAAAAACATCTCAGAACGTGGATCTTGAGGAGCTTGCTAGTGGTGACTTCACTCGAACAGCAACGATTATGCTGATTGGAATTGGAATTATTCTAATGATTATTACTCGTTCATTATTGAAACCGTGTTTTATTATAGCATCTCTAGTATTAACTTACTTTACAGCACTTGGAATGAGTGAATTATTAAGTATTAAGCTATTAAATGTAAGTGAGCTAGGATGGAATGTACCGTTCTTTAGCTTCATTATGATTGTAGCGCTAGGCGTTGACTACAGTATCTTCTTAATGATGCGTTATAGAGAGTTGGATGGTAATCCAACGAAAGCGATTGTGGATGCAGCACGTCATATCGGGGGAGTTGTTATATCTGCAGCCATTATTCTTGGCGGTACATTTGCGGCATTGATTCCTTCAGGGGTCATTACACTGATTGAAGTAGCAATGACTGTTATTTTCGGTCTTTTCTTACTAAGCTTTGTTATATTACCGATCTTCATACCAGCATTATTAGGCAGCGTGGAGCGTATTCGCCAAATAGGACAAAAGAAAAAGTATAAAACTAGGATTAGTGATAATAAGTGATCGTGTTGTTAAGATACCATTCATACTGGTGAAATAAAAGAAAAGAACGTGTTTGCATTAAGCCTTTTTCAAATCACGTTCTTTTCGATAATCATAGTATTTCTATTTGCGTAAAATTAGATTCGGAACTATACGAATATAGATAATTTCCCCTATAATTTCAACAATAGTTTGTGTGACAATAATGGCAGCTACTAATGAATTTAAATGATCTGGCAAAGATAAAGCTAGGGGAAGAACAACAAGTGAATTACGTGTAGAACCACTAAAAATTAATGCTCTACCAGACTCAATATCAAGTTTGAACCATTTTCCAATTAATTTAGAAATAAACGGCATAATAATCATAAAGGCAATATAAATGGGAATGACCCTTATAATCCAATCAATGGATGTAGATAATTTTCCTATTTGAGAAGATACAACAACAAAAAGAGTTAACGCCATAAAAGGAACAGGAAGCCACGCAGAAAGATTAATTAATTTATCTCCAGCAGATGATTTTTTTGCAAATAATTGGAGGACAATGGCAAATAATAGTGGTATAATAATTAGTTCCAAAAATGCCTCTAGGAAAGGCTCAGGTTCAACAATATTTGCTGCTTCATCACCAATGAACAACCATAAAAATAAAGGGAGTAATAGCATTTGAGTGATGAAGAGAATGGGTGTAGAAATAAGCATGGCTTTTTCATTACCACGTCCAAGTGCCGTAAATACTATCACATAATCAATACATGGTGTAAGTAGTACTAAATAGACACCAAGTAATAAAGGTGGATGGTCAGGTAATAGCATTGTTAACAGCCATACAATAATGGGCACAGCAATATAGTTGACAGTAAGTAGAGCCCAAATAAAATGACGGTTAGAAAATGATTCCTTTAAAGACGTAAATGGGATTTGCGAAAACATGCTATACATTAAGATAGCAATTACAAATGAAATCGTAACGTCTAACTGCTTTCCGATAGTAGGTGCAAATAATCCTACTCCTGCTGCTAACAATAAAACAATTACATACAGGAAAACTTGATTATTTTCTAATTTCTCTCTTGAAATCATTATTTTGATAACTCCTATTTTAGTAAAGTTAAAAGAGATTAAATTATACTAAATTAGTAAAATTTCTATACAAGAGTACCATATCTTGTTAGTTAAAACTAGTTTGAAAAATAGGAGAAAAAAGAAGTGCATTTCAATCGAAGTAAAATATTTTTCCATTTTAGCTGCATGTATTTACGTTTCCTCTCAGCCCAAAATTTAATAGGCATAGTGCTATTTATCACAACCATGCCTATTCGTGAAATAATTCTACAGTTTAGTTACTTCTATATATCTATACATTCCATTTAACATAACATTCTCATCTTTTTCAATTTTTATCCTTTCGCTATTTTGATTAATCAGCTCCTCAAAACTTCTACCAATATCAGTCCCTAACATGCTTATAAATGGTCTAAACAGTTTTTTTGGAAGTGTGCTTTTTTGATTCTTAGGAGCAAATTTATCAAAAATCAGAATTTTACCTTCCTTTTTTAGAACGCGTAACATCTCTTGAAAACATTTATTTTCATCCGGGACGACAGAAAGTAATAAGCTAGCTACAATATAATCAAAAGTATCATCTTCAAATAGTAATTTTTGAGCATCCATTTCCAAAAAATTAATTGAAGAGTGCTTGAATTTACTTTTAGCTATAGCAAGCATATCAGGAGAAAAATCAATTGCTGTTATATCATAATCAACATAATTAATTATTTCTAAGTCTGCGCCAGTACCAATACCCACGTATAAAATTTTTTGTTTGCCTATAAAAGGGATTTCTTGAAAGATCTTCTTTCTAGCTTTTAAAAAAATACCTGTGTTAAAAAATTTATCATAAAAGGAAGAGCCAATTTTATATATAATCTTGTTCCACGTATTATTCAATTTACAACCCCCTAACATTGAGTTTATTTCCAAGATTTTTGAATTTAAAAATAAGGAAGCATCCTTAAAATCCTGTGAACCCACCGAAAATAGGAGTGGCGCATGCAATGATTTTAGTCATCTAATTGATTTGAGCGTAAAGACCGTTAATGCTAAGAAGGGGATAGTAACCAATTAATATATTGGATATTACATGGTACACCACTTACACAAGGCTTAAATCCACCAAATCCAGATATTTTCTGTTCAAGATGGTGAATGAGTGATATACTGCCTCCGATAATAGAAAGATGCAAAACAAATTTTTTCACTATAACATCATGCTGAAACATCGCAATCCCTAGAATAAAAACCAAGTGGATATATTAAAATTCTCTGATACCAACATTTTTCACAAGGGATAAATTCTCGAAATTCACTAAAATATAAGCTGCCAAATGTAGCAACTAATGAAACAAGCCAGGCAAAGTAAAGTAGATAAATGTCTTTGAAAATTGCTTTAATTATAATTAAATTCTAAAATTACAATGGAATGTTTAGTTTTACGCAATAAATCTAAAAAACATTTGAAATGAAATATGTAACGATCTAATCCTTAGCGAAAGGGACAGATTTAAAAAGCCATTCTTCGTAAAGAACTAAAATATTTTGTAACACTGCAAAAACTAGAAGATAGCAATACTCGTTGTAGTATTATCTTTTTAAAAATGGTGATAGTAAGCACTATTATTTTTCCTACACATCAATACAAATATCATTCTGACCCCCAATGAACTTATTTTTTGACACACTCAATTAGATAATGCTAATATGTGTGTCAAACATATTAGTAATATCGAATATGATAATAACAAAACATATTAGTAAAGTCTAATATGAATTGGAGGAGATTTTGTGACAGATAATTTCTTTGATTTAAAAATTAAATTAATACATGGATTTTCAAATAAGGTAAGACTTCAAATTTTGGAGTGTATTAAAGGGAAGGAAAAAACTGTATCTCAAATTGTTGAGGAACTAGAGGGAAATCAATCTAACATCTCACAACACTTAGCCTGTTTGAAAGGTTGTGGCATTATTGTTGGTCGGAATGAAGGGAAATATTGCTACTATAGTTTGAGGAATGAACGTATTCAAGAGCTTCTTAATATGTTCGACACCGTTTTAAATGATGTTCAATCGGATGTTGCAAGTTGTGCAAACCATATAGATTAGCTTGATTGAGATGGCAGAATAAAGATCAAATTGAACAGGTAATTAAAGGTTGTGTGATTCAAATAATCATTATGAAAAAAATCAACAGGGGGCAAGATGCAAGTGTTGCTGGGATTTAACACAAAATTCCTCCAAGCCTACTGCAAATGTAGCAACTTCAAAGATTGATGTTCAGTAACAGCTCGAGTTGTAGAGTAGGATCATACTAGATGTTTATTTTATTTGATATATTTTCATCAAACCTCATCAATTTCAATTAAATAGAGATTGAATATATCTAATATGCTGTGTTCGCTAAAATCAGAGATCGAACGTAAGGTGAAAAAATAGGATCTACTGTTATAAAAATATGGTGTTGCTGTTGGATGGATTGCAGTAGTTGAACGAAAAATATCGAAAAACAATAAATGATCTTACAAACAGTTTAAAGGTTAACGTAAATTTTCTAGAGGTTGGAGCTTCAGAAAAATGATGAACTAGCAAATTTAAGCTTTACTATTGGTTGTGTAGATACCGATACAATAAAGACCCAAAAATTAAACTATGGGTCTTTATTGTATCGTTTCATCTCACTATTAGTAGTATACTTTTCATTGATACATAACTTCCTATAATTTATATTATGTAAACTAAAAATATTTGGCGTGGAGGAGGGCTTGGATACGTCAACTACCCATAAACTTTTGTTGTATATGGACAAGAATCTCCAGACAACGCACATTTTTCCGGCTGTCTTAATATTTCTTCTCCATGTTCTGGTACTGTTCCACAGCTATGCACATTAGTGTTGGTTTGGAATAAAGTTTGATTAAAAGTTTGCTGCGAACGTTGATTTTATAATAGAAGAAACCCACGTATTTTGAAAAAGGTTTGATCAAAATGCGTGGGTTTAAAAACCTAAAAATGAATTTAAGCTTCTGTATATTGTCCAATCTTTCTGAATTTCTCATAACGATCCTTAATTAATTGTTCGCCATTTAAAGAATTCAATGCTTTTAGTGTGACGCTTATACATTCTTTTATATAAATTGCTTGCTTCGCAACATTACGGTGTGCTCCACCAGTTATTTCAGGGATTATTCCATCAATAACATCAAGCTCTTTTAAGTCAGGTGCTGTTATACGCATTGCTTCTGCTGCTTGCTTCCCTAGACTACCATCTCGCCATAAGATCGATGCAGCTCCTTCAGGTGAGATAACCGAATACGTTGAGTTCTCTAACATAAAGACTCGATTAGCTACCCCTAATGCAATTGCACCACCACTTCCGCCTTCCCCAATAACAATACTAATAACTGGTACTGTTAGAATCGTCATTTCAGCAAGAATTCTAGCAATGGCTTCACTTGGGCCGCGTTCCTCGGCTGCCTTACCTGGATAGGCACCTTTCGTATCAATAAAACAAATAATTGGGCGCTTAAATTTCTCAGCCTGCTTCATTAAGCGTAATGCCTTACGATATCCTTCTGGGTGTGGCATGCCAAAATTTCGCCGAATATTTTCTTTAGTTGATTTTCCGCGTTGGTGTCCAACAATTGTTATGGGCTGTCCTTCAAAGAGAGCGATTCCTCCAAGAATAGCCGCATCATCACCAAACGAACGGTCTCCATGTAACTCTATAAAATTTTCGCACATAGCTTCTATATATTGTAATGTTGTTGGACGTTCAGGATGTCTAGCAACCTGTACACGATCCCATGGTCTCATATTGGTATAAATGGATTGTTCTAGCTGAGTAAGGCGTGTTTCAAGCTTTTCGATTTCGTCTGTCATATCTACTTTCGCTTTGGTAGCAATTGTTTTTAACTCATCAATTTTTTCACGTAATTGTACTACTGGTTCTTCAAAAGCTAAATTTTTAGACATGTTGCACGCCTCCTTTTGTATGCATTTTTACAAGCATAGCTACTTGGTTTCGTAAATCTTTTCGATGGAAAATTGCATCAAGCTGACCATGCTCAAGTAAAAATTCTGACTTTTGGAAATTATTTGGTAGTTTTTCTCTTAACGTTTCTTCTATTACACGGCGACCAGCAAAGCCAATCAATGCTTGAGGTTCAGCAATATTAATATCTCCAATAGAAGCAAAGCTTGCCGAAACGCCACCGTATGTAGGATGCGTCATGATAGAAATAAACAATAGTCCTTCTTCACTATGATGTTTTAATGCTGCACTCGTTTTTACCATTTGCATTAATGATAGAATACCTTCTTGCATGCGCGCTCCACCACTAGTAGAAAAGATAATAACCGGTACACGTAATTTAATAGCTTTTTCAACGGCACGTGTGATTTTTTCTCCTACAACTGAGCCCATTGAGCCCATACGGAAATGAGAATCCATAATTGCTACAACAATTTCTTCTCCATCAAGAGTACCTAACCCAGTTAGTACAGCATCGCTTAATCCCGTTTGTTGTTTAGCCACTGAAATTTTTTCTACATAATCAGGGAAATTAAGTGGATTACTTGTTTGTAAATGATCATCCATTGAAACAAATGAACCTTCATCTAAGAAATATGTTACGCGCTCCCGTGCAGTCATTTTGAAATGATAATCGCATTTTGTACACACTTTATGATTTTTTTCTAATTCCTTTGTTAACTGAATGTGACGGCATTCTGGACATTTTGTCATAAGTCCTTCAGGAAATCCCTTTTCCTGTCCGTCCTCTTTCTTTTTACTAAATAAGCTACGTATTGCCATGTTCGTCTCCCCCTTTGTTGTTTACATGCTTTGTAAAGTCTTCATCCACTGCTCGTAAGCTTGCAATGCTTCTTTTTCATAGACAAGCTACATCGATTTAAACATAGTTTGAATGATTATTTTTTCTTCTTCTGTTGAGCTTTGATTTACACGCTCACCATCATAAGCCGCTAACTGAAACCAGATTTTTAGTGAAAGACGATTTCCCGCCGTGATTATTATTTCTCGTAATACATCTTGACAATTAATCGTACCTTCTATTTCTAGCCTTACAAAAAAACTGTCCCACACAGGTAGTGTTCGCAGAGTCTCTGTACAACTTATTACGCGAATGGCTTCCTTTTCATGAATTTGTCGCGTTAATTCGACATCTTTTTTCGGTTTTTCTCTTCTAATATAAACATTGACAGTATTTCTACGAACTGATGCATATGTGTAGAAGCTAGAAACGTACCTCTCCCATGTTTCATTTCAATAAGAAAACAATTATAAGCTTGACAATGCCTCCCTCACAGAGGATTGCCCGACACCTAGACGCTCTGAAAGAACTCGTTCAGAAGGAGTTTTTCTCCAGCCTGAATTTCTTCCATTTTAATAAGTTGTTGTAATTGTTGGACGATATCTAAAAACACTCTCTTTTGTTCGGTTTTTTTATCCATACGATCAACTCCTCGTTCTATCGCTTTCGCACAGATAAACATGCGTCCAAAGGCTTTATCTTCATTCAGTAGGTGTTTGGATACTTACTATAAAGAACGAAATCCACTACCTTTAGAGGATGGTGGCTCTTACTGAATAAGTACAAAAGTGGTCTGACCACTTTTGTGCATTTAATCTATCTTACAAAATAGTTATTTAAAAGTAAATAAAAAACTGGATAAAAATTTATGAATTTCCTCCAATTCTATATTCTTTTCGTCGTTAGTGCATGTTTTACTTTCACTTGATGTCTACCAAAGTGCTTTTTAAGCGTCCCCTCAATGTAAAGCAATTCATCTTCTAGTCCATTGAGCCAATACCCAGGGGTATTGATCGTCGCGACTTTATGGGTATTGGTACATCACTAAGTCGCTATTTAAATAGGGATAATAATAAAAAAGTTGATAAGGAGAAATACTCCTTATCAACTTTGTATTCTATATTAAGATATAGTATCGACCAGCTTAGTTTGTTCACTCTTATGAATAATTTTTATGAATATTGGACAAATCTACATTAAACGATAATTAGCATTATTTAAACGAATAATCCCCTTATGAACGATAAATTATAGGACCAACTGATAATAAGAAAGTTGTGACCAAGGTATTTATATTATGTAAACTAAAATTATTTGGCGTGGAGGAGGGCTTAGATACGTCAACTACTTGTACAAGGACACAAAGATGTCTCACTTTGGGACACAAAGTTTACCCAGATATAATTTATTCGTATTTTTTAAAAAATGGGACACAAAGTTTACACAATTTGTTATTCCGAATATTTTATATTTAAAATTAAGTCCACTCTATTTACATTAATTTAAGTTCTTATAAGATGCATAAAAAATGTATATGCTTCTGGATGGTTGAAAAAGAATAAATAGATTAGTATAGATTCTAATCAGTATTGTTAATACATTTATTATACGCATTCGCTTTTGGTAAATTTAATTTATATTAGAACAATTAAATAACAACATTAATCTTTAACAAAGCCAATAAAAAAGAGCATGTTTTAAAACAATCAAAAGCATGCTCTTAAATATTATACAATACTAATCCCTATTTATTAGATTGATTTAAGCTTTCTTCAAGGTTCATTAAAGATTTTTCTAAAATCGATCTAGGACAAGCAAAGTTTATTCTTTGGAATTGTTCTCCCCCTGTACCAAAAATAAAGCCATCATCTAAAGCGAGTTTTGCCTTTTTTTGTATCAATTGCTGTAGTTCAATATCAGTAAAATTATAATTACTAAAATCAAGCCAAGCTAAATAAGTTCCTTCTGGTCTAATTATTCTTACTCTTGGAATTCGTTCATTTACAAATTCCTCAATGAAGTCTAGATTATTTTGAAGATATACAATTATTTGCTCAAGCCACTCTTCCCCATTATTGTATGCTGCTATTTGAGCTAAAGATCCAAATGAACCTGGATCAATATCTATGGTGCATATTAGCAATTAATACACTAATTATAATGAACAATAACCTTAATATCTTGTCCCCATATTTTCATTTAAGAAGATAAAAGTAAATACGGCTGAAAAGAGTTTCAATAGAATGTACTTTCAGAAGTTGTAACTTTTGAGCAAATGGCTTTATTACAAATCCAAAATTTAAGTGTAATTTATCAGCGCTACTAAAAAGCAATCCCTGACTATTTTCTGTAGCTTAGTGATTTCCTTTTTTAGTTAATCGATTCTCGTTGAATTAATATCGGCTTAAAGCGATATAATTTTTGCTCATTGGATATATCCTCTTTTTTAATTTTTGCTAAGAGAAGTGAAGCCGATTTTTGAGCCATGGGTAGAATAGGTTGTTTTAATGTTGTGATAGAAGGATTTACGAATTTTGCATATGGTACATCATCAACAGCTATCACTTGTAAATCATTAGGTACATGCAAGTTTCGTTTTTTTATAAAAATCATTAATTCTTGGAAAATACGATCATTTGCTGCAATTATTCCCTTTGGAGGTTGTTCCAATGCAAATAATTGATTGAATATCTCTTCCATTTCAGGAGGTTCGCCATTTCTTATATATCGTTCATCAATATAGAAATTTCTATTTCTTAAAGCTTGACGAAACCCTTCTAAACGCTCAACACGAGGAGTAATTGGTAGGGTTAAAGATGTTGTCACAATGGCTAATGGTTGTTTTTGAAACATCTCAACTGCCATATCCATTGCTGAATAATTATCAAGCAAAACAGCTGGAATATTTACTCCTTCTATAAAACGATCGATAAAAACGATTGGTATTGCTTGTTGTTGAAGCCTTATATAGAGGTTCTTATTTTCTCCTGTCGGGAAAATAATCAAACCATCCACTTGTTTTTCAAGTAAAGTTTCGATATGTTTTTTCTCTTTTTTTGAATTATCCGCAGAGTTACAAACAATCATATGGAAACCTTCATTATCAAATTCCTCTTCAAGTGCATTAATAATTTTTGTAGAAAAATCGTGGATAATATTTGCTACAATAATACCTATAGTAAAGGTAGATTTCTGTTTTAAACTACGAGCCATTAAATTAGGACGATAATGTAATGCTTCAATAGCTTCTTCAATTTTTTTACGAGTCTCTACACTCATATATTCATATCGCTTATTTAGATATTGAGAAACGGTACTATTAGAAACATTTGCATACTGTGCAACATCGGCAATTGTTGTTTTTTTCACTAAAATCAAACTCCTACCTATATATAAAACTCTCTTTGGTATTATGTAGCATAGCATATTTTTTGGTTAAATTAACTAGTTAATTTAACTATTCAAATATTTATACATTTGTTTAAGTTAATCTATAATTTTTTCATAGTTTCTTACTCAGTTTTTGATCAAAAAATACTGTACTTTTGGTCTTAAATTAAACTTTTTCTTTTGACATCTAACAATTATTTGAAGCATAAAGATAGCCTTCTTCAGATGAGAATTGAAGGAGGCTAAAGGCTCTAAAAAATTATATATTTGAATTTTTGTTTTGATTTATATCCTTATTTTTATCTTCCCAAAAAGTAGCATTCTTTATTCCTAGTTTAGTCGGATTAAAGACTGGATCAACTCCTGCTGCTTTTTGCTGTTCGTAATCCTTAAGAGCTTTTAATACTGGTTTTCGTAAAAGGAAAATTCCAATTACATTAATCCAAGTAATAAGTCCAACTCCTATATCAGCTATTGACCAAATTAAATTAGCTGATACAATTCCACCGTAAAAAGTAGATAAAATGACAATGACCCGTAATACATTCTTAAATATTGCATTATCTCCAAAAATATACACAACATTTGTTTCTGCAACATATGCAATAAACAGTAATGTCGTAACAGCAAAGAAAAATACCGCAATAGCTACAAATACATTACCAAATCCATTAAGCGCAGAATCTACTGCTAATTGTGTATAACTGACCCCAATTTCAACGTTACCTATGTGGTTCACTACAAAGCCACCAGCTGGATTTTCAACATTATATTTTCCTGTTATCAAAATCATAAATGCAGTTGCACTACAAACAATAATTGTATCGATAAATACACCCATTCCTTGTACTAAACCTTGTTTAATTGGATGTGAAACATCAGCTGTTGAAGCAGCATGTGGTGCAGTCCCCTGACCTGCTTCGTTTGAATAAATTCCACGTTTTACTCCCCATGCAATCGCAGCGCCGATAAGACCTCCAAATGTTTCCTGGATACCAAAGGCACTGGAAAAAATTAAAGTGATAATATCGGGTAATTGATTAATATTCATTATCACAATAATTAAAGCTATTAAAATATAAGCTAGTGCCATAAAAGGAACGACAACTTCAGAAAACTTAGCGAATCTTTTGACGCCGCCAAAGATAACTGCAGATACAAGTATACAAATAAATACAGCAGTATAAATAGGCTTAATGTTAAATGCTGTGCTAAAAGATGCAGTTATTCCATTAGATTGAATGCCAGTTAAGAGGAAACCATAAGCAAAAGCAATGGTAATCGCAAACAATGAGCCAACCCATTTTTTCCCTAATCCTTTAGACAGATAGTAGGCAGGACCTCCACGAAATTCATCTCCAACCTTTTCCTTAAAAATTTGTCCTAATGTACTTTCAAAAAAAGAAGTAGCCATACCAATAAAGGCCATAAACCACATCCAAAATATAGCTCCAGGGCCTCCTAAACCAATAGCGGTTGCAACTCCAGCTATATTACCAATACCAACACGTCCAGCGATGGACATTAATAATGCTTGATAAGAGGATACATTATTTTTCGTTACATTTCGGTCAAGTGTTCTTTTGACCATCTCTTTAAAATGCCTAATTTGAACAAATCTAGTGCTAAAAGTAAAATAAAGACCTACTACCAAAATTAATCCGATAAGAGCATAACTCCACACAATAGAATTAATAGCATCAACAATTGCTTGCAAGAAATTTCCCCCTTAAATAGACAATTTAATTAAACTTTTAGTTTATAAATATCAATACTTTCTTTTTACAAAATCTTTAATTCGATTAATAGCTTCTATTAAATTCTCGTCTGAATTGGCAAACGAAAAACGTAAATATCCTTCGCCCATTTTTCCAAATGCCGACCCGGGTGTAACAGCGACCTTTGCTTCTTTTAAAAGTTCTAGAGCAAATTCTTCAGATGGCTTTCCAAATTCTTTGATGTTTGCGAAAGCATAAAAGGCACCTGCTGAATTAATACATGAAAAACCTGGAATTTCATTTAATCCATTTATTAAAATCCCACGTCGACGTTTATAGTGGGTTACCATCTCTTCAACAACGGATTGTGGACCATTAATCGCTTCTACTGCCGCCTTTTGAATGAAGGGAGGTACACAAGAAGCCATTCCTTCTTGAATTTTTGGCATAACAGAAATAATATCTTTATTACCGATGACAAATCCCACTCTCCAACCCGTCATTGCATAAGTTTTAGATAAACTATTTATAATAAGCACATTTTCTTTCACTTCTGGAATTTGAGCCATGCTAAAATGAATTTCATCATCGTAAATAATCTTTTCATAGACTTCATCAGAAATAACGATTAAATTATGTTTTAAAACAACTTCTGCTAGTTCTTTAATATCTTTTTTATTCAATACTGAACCTAATGGATTGCTAGGGGAATTTAAAATAATAGCTTTTGTTTTTGAAGTGATTGCTTTTTCAACGTCTTCAGCTTTCAGTTTAAATGCATTTTCTTCATAGACAGGAACAGGTACTGCTTTTCCACCAAGCATTAAAATTTGTCCTAAGTAATTAGGATAAGCCGGATCAGCAATAATTACCTCATCACCTGGGTTGATTGTTGCCACTAAGGCTAACATAATCGCTTCCATTCCTCCAAAAGCAACCATTACTTGTTCAGGAGTAAATTCTTCTCCGAATTCAACAGTATACTTTTTGGCTACCGCCTGACGAAGTTCATCAGTTCCTGCATTTGATACGTAATGTGTAAGATTCGAATCTATTCCAATCTTTGCAGCCTTCTTTATATAATCTGGAGTTTCAAAATTTGGTTCTCCAACAGTTAACTTGATAATATCTTCATATTGATTAGCCAATTCGAACATACGTCTAATTGCTGATGCGGGATAGTGTTTTGCAACATCTGATAAATAATTCATTGTGAACCTCCTATAGGAAATAAGTTAATTTTTTTTTTGAAAATGGGCTTCGTGAACAAATGTTTCTGCTCGCTTTGTTATGTTTTCTAAAAAATCATTTGAATCTTTTTCTAGAATCGCTTCCTTTGTCAATACTTCTCTGGCTGGTAAACGAAATGTGCACACACTCCCTTTCACATTTAGGATTTGTTTTCCATCCTTCAATGGCTCTGTATCACTGCCATGACCATAACATCTAAATGCCATACTCATTATTCAGTACTTCCTAGTTTGCGAGGTTCTCCATATACGCTTTTGCCCGTTCAACAACACCTGCAAAGCCATTTTTTGCATAGGCTTTATTGAGATCACTGCCAATACCTACTGCAACAGCGCCTGCGTCTAGCCATTCTCTCATATTAGTTAGACCAACACCGCCTGTAGGCATAATTGTTACATTTGGTAAAGGTCCTTTAACGGTTTTTATAAAGCTTGTTTCAAATTGACTTGCTGGGAATATTTTAATAATGTCGCTTCCACCTTCTAGCGCTGTTACCATTTCTTCAATCGTCATACAGCCTGGTAAATATGGTATGCTATAGCGATTACAAATCGTTGCAATAGCAGCATTGTAGCTTGGACTAACAATAAACTTTGCACCATTTAAAATCGCGTGACGCGCAGTCTCAACATCCAATACTGTCCCGGCACCAATTAAAGCATCACTATTACGTAACAATTTAAATGTTTCTTCTACAAAAGGCGTTGTATAGGTTATTTCAATTGCTCGAATGCCTCCTGAAATTGCACCTTTTGAAATTGCGGTTGCTTCTTCAGGTGAATTCCCTCGAATGACAGCTATAACTTTTGCATCTGATAACGCTTTCAAAATTTCAATTTTTTGCATTCCTACCAACTCCTATCGCTCAATTAGTTTTTCTTCACCAATAAATTGTTTTATTTCACTTAATGAAGGAAGCCCCTCATTATCCCCTTTAATGGTAGCTACAAGTGCACCTGCACCATTTGCTAAAAGCAGCCGTTCTGGAATATCATAACCATTTAAATAGCTATATACATAAGCTGAATCAAACGCATCTCCTGCTCCAACTGTATCAATCGCACGAATTGTGAATGCCTCTTGATCATACTGTTCAGTAGTTGTATAAACTGAGGCCCCATGTTCACCCTTCTTAATAATGATTTCATCTATTTTGTAACTTTCTTGAACGTCTTTGACTGTACGCCCTTCAAATAAAAGTTCAAATTCATCCTGTCCTGTTAGAAGTAGATTGATTAATGGATACACTTTTTCGTATGCTGCACAGGCCTCTTCTGTAGTCCATAACTTTAATCGTAAATTCGGATCAAAGGATATAGGAATATTTTTTGCTTTTGCTAAACTAATCAATTTCAATGCAACATTAATGTTATGTTCACACACCGCTAAATACACACCGCTAATATGTAATAAATCAACGTCATCCAGTACTGATTCATCTAAACGATCTGCTGTTAGTTCAAGTAAAGGTGATGGTTTACGGTAATAAAATGATTTACCTGAACCATCTCCCCTAATTTCCTTAAAATAAATAGAGGTTGGAATATGTGGTGTACGTATAACATGCGATACATCAACACCTTCACCACGAGCAAAGTTGTAAATAACCTTGCCAAATTCATCCTCTCCAATACAACTAATCCATCTTGCTTCCATATCTAAACGTGTTGCACCAATAGCAAAATTTAATTCAGCTCCTCCGACAGCTCGCTCAAAGGTAGGAACAAATCGTAGTGGACCAGTTTTAGATGGATTAAACACAACCATTGCGTCACCAATCGTTGCAATTCGTTTATTTCTCAATTATATTCATCCCCTTTAATGGTAAAAATCTTTACTAAAACGATTTAGTAAAACGTTTTACTAATACTATCACAATGTTTTTTGTGTTGCAATAACAATTTGATTATTTAGATTACTTAAAAAACGTTTCCTCAAATGCTATTAAAGAAAAAGCTGAAAGAATCTTCGTCCTAAGATTCAATTTGTACTCTGTCCTTCTTTAAACTAAAAAATCTCCAATTGATATAAATCCATCTAGATTGTTTCTAGCTCCTAGGCAGACCGTGTTTCATAGATCACACTTCCTTTAGATTTTGCATCACTACGAACACTTGTGTGCTAGGCAACATAAAATAAGAGGCTGGTTTTATAAGTCTCTTTTGAAGTAAAATCGCATAAAAGCGAAAAGCAGAAACGCTGATTTAACAACGTTTCTGCCTTTCACTTTTATTTATTTTGGCTAAAAAAACCCTTCTGGGGTAGCCCATTAAAGAGTTAAAATATTTGCGGAGCAGGGTTTAAGTTTGTGATTATAGTATTCAATATACAGTTCAAGTTCACGCTTATTACTCAACAATATTGCCCGATTGTGGAATAAGAAAAAAGCCTACATATCAACACAGGATTTTTAATCAAATTTTATTATAAATGATCAATCTTTATTTAAAATTATCGACCTTTGTTTTAAATAATCAAACTTTTTTATAAAAACTACATCTGTACCAATTTGGGTATTTGTGTAGCCTTTCTTCACAAGATTCATCAACACTACACCACAGAAAATGAAAGATTATTATGTTCTTTCATGGGAGTTTAAGTATATTTCTTCACCATGCCATGTGTAAAGAGCAATACTTTGTTCAATTCGCATTTTACTACCTCAGGATACTGATAGGTACGCTGTAATTGATTAGCTGTTAGATTCTTAAGTAAATATATCCAGCGTTCATGTAGACAATCTTTTTCTTTTCAAACAGTACGACTTTATTTCAAAGACACAACGATCTTACTACCCACTTTTTATTTATCCCACACTCTCATCTGCTAGTACTACTATTTTTTATTACCAAATTAGCCGTTTCACTCGGATGGTTAAGAGGAAAATGATGACCATATGGAACAAAATCAACCTTACCCAGATGCGAAGGAGCAGAATAGCCTCTGTCATAATCCCCCCAAATAATGCGAAGATTATACTTTGTTACTTCATTGAAATCACCTTGAACGTTTTTCAATAGTAAACTGTTAAGCTGAACCGTAGTATTTAAAATTCTAGGAGAAGTAAAACTTTTACTTATTTTTTCAATATAATTTTCAGGGATGCTTTCCGTACTTTCAAATAAACCATTACTTAATAAATAACGCTCTATCAAATTAGTAGTTGCCAATTTCAATGTCCATTTGTTCATAAATTGAGGAACATTTATCGATTTAGCATTTTTTTTAGCAACAGGTGGCTGAAGTAAAGTAATTGTATACTTCTTATCTATGTACTTTTGTACTAATGCTTCCAAAAGAATATACGCACCAAATGAATGGCCAATTAGATGGGCACCATTAGTAGCTTTCTCCAATAACATTTTCAATACATTCAAATAGATATTTAAAAGATTTTTCTCTCGTTTAAAAGGAGAACGTCCCAAACCTGGAAGGTCCATGATCCATACAGGTCGACCTGTTTTTTCATGAAGCTCTTTTCCTAAAGGAAATAAATCCTCTCCATCACTTAATAAACCATGTAATAAAATAAACGGTTTACCCTCTCCTTGTGATTGGTAAATGGTAGTATTATTACATAATGTTCGTTTAAATAAATGACTGTACTGGCCATTTTGATACATCATGCGATAATCCAGATCAGCTATTACGGCTGGGAAAAATTTCATTACATTTGTCTCCTTAAACCAATCTTCTCCCATAATCTTCTTCGCTGAACCATTTGAAAATGTTCGATTTGTAATAAAGTTCAGCCCATCAGCAGGAATTTGGGTTATTTTGCTTACGCCACTATTCATAAGTGCTTTCATAAATGGCAATGGAGCAGAGATTTTAGGTGCAGTCATATTCATACTTTCTGACATAGCATCTAATAATTCTGAAATATTCTGATCATGTTGTTTATCTTCAACAAGTGTATATGTTTGTATAGTTGGTTGCTCCAATCTGAAAACCTGCACAATAAACTTTGCTAGTTCATCGTTTGCAATAAGTGGTAATCTATATTTCTTACCTCCAGGGATCACTGGCAAGAGCCCTTTTCGCATACTCATCACAAGCAAGCCTAAGCCTCCTGTTTGCTCCGTACTCCCTGTTTTACTACTACCAACTACAGTTGGTGGATTAATTACTGAAAGCGGATAACCTACTGTTGATGCCTGCTGACGGATATAAAGATCTGCTAAAAACTTTGTTCTCTCATATGGATTTTTTATTTTCAAAAAATTGTTTCCTTCTTTAAACACATCTATCGCAATCTTGCTATTTTTATCATCAAAGGGACTCATATAGCCTACAACATGAATAAATTGTTGCAATCCCTTCAATTGATGAATATTTTTAGCGAATTCACTAATATGTTGGGCACCATTCAAAAATACGGAAGCTGCCTCTTTGCTTGTCGCTTGAATATCCATGGGGCCTCCTGCGTGAATAATCACATCCGTTTTCAATACCAACTCCTTATCTTCAGCACTTAGACCTAAGTCTATTTTCGTTAAATCACCTTCAATAAAGTGCATAACTGCCTCTTTTAAGATGCCTCTTTCTTGATAAATGCGGGTTGCTTTACTTTTCGATCTCACTAATAGAAGAATTGTAACTTGCTCTTTGGCTAATTCCTTCACTAATTGCTTTCCAATAAAACCTGTTCCACCAGTTAAAAATACTGTTCTCATAAAAATCCTCCTTGTAGTACTATTCAGTACTAATTTGATGTAAAAAAAATGCTTCTTTTATCGAAGCAAGTTAAAAAAATGATCTGCTGTTTTCATAATTACAGTTGCATCCTCCAGTGTTTCTGAAATAAATAGCGCTCCTTCAAGATTTGTAATAAAAAGAGATGCAACCTCGTCAATATTAATTGTCTTTCTAAATTCACCATTCTCTATCCCTTGTTTAAGTAATAGAGAAACTTTCGTTTGTAATCCTTTAAAAAAAAGACCTATTTTTTCTTTTACTTTTGTGGCATTTGTAGGACTTTGAATATAAAGCGTAATAAATGGACAGCTCCCCTTATATTCTCTCGTCTGAACTCCTTGTGATATTTGCTTTAAAAACAGTTGGATACGATCTTCAACTAATAATTGGTTTTGAGATAGTAAGCCATCAATTGCAGATTGATACATTTCAATCCAATAATCAACAACCCCTTCCAACAATTCTTCCTTATTAGAGAAGTGATAATACACATTAGACTTTGAAACTTTGCTTACACGAACTAATTCATCCATGCTTGTATAAGCAAACCCTTTTTCTAAAAATAATGTTGCAGCTACTTCAATCACACGTTTTTGATTCATTAATTTTCCCCTTGTCATAATTAGTACTATACAGTACTATAATAGGTGTTGCAAGTATTTTTGTTAGTTTAATAAAAAAATTGATCAAAAAAGCTATACTTTAATTGATTTTACTGCTAAAAATTAATCTCATTTTGAGCAAAGTTGAACTGAACCCCAAAACTGTTTTGGATGGCTTGCAATTTTTCACTTGTGTTTTAACGCTAGGTTCATATATTTTTAAAAAGAAAACAAATATGTTTTTTTGGAAGATACATACGAATATATTTTTGTAGTCACTAAATTGTTTAGAGGAGATGCTTTTATGCCCATTTCAGTACAGCATATTCGACATGCTACATCAATTATCTCAATAAATGGAAAACGATTACTGATTGATCCGATGTTGAGTGAAGCTGGTAAACTTTCACCTGTCCCTTTCACTAGAAATTATCGCAGAAATCCATTGACTTCATTGACTGTTTCACTTCACATTTTCGAAGATGTAGATGCTATCCTTCTAACACATCGTCATTTTGATCATTGGGATACGAAATCTATATCCATCTTAAATAAGGAAACTCTTGTATTTTGTAGCCCTAGGGACCAAAGCTTTGTTCAAAAAGCTGGATTCAAGAAAATAATAGCAATTAATGACTATTATGAATGGGAAGGAATTCAAATGAGGAGAATTGAGGGACCGCATGCTCCTGGCATTACTGGTAAGATACTCGGGACAGTTTCTGGTTTTTACTTGAATACGATGTCGGAAGGTTCTATTTATATAGTAGGTGACTGTATTTATACACCAAATATTGAAAAAACCTTTCGAGATTTATCGCCTGATGTCGCTCTTTTGAATGCCTCAGAGGCAGAAATGATATGGGGAACTATTATTACAATGACACGCGAGGATATTGCTCGCATTGCTCAGCTATCTCCGAAAACTAAGCTACTTGCAGTGCATCTAGATACTATCAACCACTGTAAATTGAGCCGAAAGGAACTATCCGATTTTCTTAAGGAACAGGATCTAAGTGGTTCAGTATTGATTCCTGAAGACGGTGAAATTATTTCTTTTTAATTGTTTCCATCATTTTTGAAAACTATATTATCTGTCGTAGTACATAAAAATGAAAGAAAAAGACGGCAATTAAGCTTCTTGGTCTTCGTCGTTTATTCATTTGCTTACTTATTAGTAATTCTTCGACCTGTGTTTTTTAAGGCTTAGTTAATCGTTACTTAATTTTCTGAAGTTCCGATTCGCATTTTATAACGAAAAGGATAATGTTTCATTAGTTATATCTGTTGAACTGTTTTTGGTTCTTCTTTGATATGACTTTTAACTTGATCCAAAGTGGAATGGTTAAATTGAACTGAATTATTCACTTGTTTTATAAGAAATTTAAGATTAAATAACTTAATAGGGTTCATTTTTATTTCATCTTCTATTCTAATGAGATGATTTGTTTTATTAACCTTACACCAAACTTCTTGAATATAAATTTGCTTCCTTACTGAATTTTTTAATAGATCTTTTCTATACTTTATGAAGGTTTCCTTGCCATTTTTATTTTTCATCCACATATTAAATAATAGATGAAAGAACTTTTCCATTATGAATTATTTCCATTTTTATTGGTTGTTCACAAAATTCAATAATATCTGGATCTGATTCTATCTGTAACCAATGTTCATATTCTAAATCACTAAATAAATAGACAGTTCTTTTTAATTTATTACTGTATGCCAACCATCTATTATTTCCATATTTTTACTATAATCAGTAATTAAAGGTTTAAACAAAAAATCACCACCTTGTATATTGAATATTCAGAAAAAAGAAGTTCTTGTCCACGTACAATTTATATATGGATAAAAACTATCTACCTTCTTTTTTACGAAATCCCCCTTAGCATTGCGGATTTCGTAATTACTAACTAAAAAATTTTAAGTATCTCTTTACGATAAGCATATTAGACAGACATAAACACTCTTAGTTAATTGTGCTTATGTCTGTCTTGTTATTTTAAACTAGTGTGTTTTAATAATTCCTCTCTAATCTCATTATTTATAGGCATAGATTTCTTATCCTCAAAATTGAAATTAACTAAAACAGCCTTTCCACGAGCAATACAATTTTTATTTTCATCTTCAATTGAATGTTCTACATCAAGGCTAGATTTACCAATTCGGCTAACCCATGTATATACTTTAATTTTTTGAGCATATCCAATTTCCTGAAGAAAATCACAATTAGTCGATGCAACAATAAGGTTCCACGATTTTATACTCAAATTATGATTGAAAATATGAAATAGTCCCTTTCTTGCTTCTTCAAAATAAGTAAAATAAACAGAATTGTTAACATGTCCTAAAGAATCACAGTCATTAAAGCGAACATTCAAATTAGTTTCAAACATATTACCACTCCCTTTTTAAATTATTGAATAGTACTCCGCCCTTTTTCCTCCAGAGTCTTTTGCTCAGGAAGTAAAAAGGTGAAAATTGCACCAATTAATAAAATAATTATCGATAGATAAAAAGAAGAATTATAATTGGCATGGAAATTATACATTAGACCTGGAACATATGCCCCTAATGCAGATCCTATTTGATGACTAAGAAATAGCCAGCCTATAATAAAACCTATTGAATAGTTTTTAAAATGTTGGGTTGCTAATAATTGAGTAGGAGCAACAGTTGCAAAATCAACTAAACCAAAAATCATAGCAAATATTATGAATAGATAAGGATTACTATTTTCTAAAAGTATTAGGAGAGAAAGTGGACGGATTATATATAATACAATTAGAAACTTACGACTACTCCATCGATCAGCTATAACACCTGATATTAATATTCCAATTATATTAAATGCGGCCAAAACACTGACTGCTATTCCTGTTATGCTTGTTGAAAAACCACATAACTGTGCAATAGAGATTAAGTGAGTGTCCATTAATCCTGTTGTAGTAAAACCACAAATCCCGAAAGGTAAAATAATGAACCAAAATTGTTTTTTTCGATAGACTTCCCAATTAAAGAGTGTGTTGTTTTTTTTCTTTTTAATATTTGTAACTTCTTCTTTACTATGGCCTCCTATAGGTTCCAACTCTTTGTCTTCAGGATTATTTCGTAAAAAAAATAAGACTATTGGAGAGATTACTATGGCCAAAGTTAAGCCTAATACACTAACAGTTCCTTTCCATCCAATCCAATGTATTAAAGCAAGAGACCCTGGTACAAGTATCATTTGCCCTGCACCAAACCCAGTTTCTACTATTGCTAAAGCAAGTCCCCTTTTTTTATTAAACCAGTTTGTAACAATTACAGTTGCAGCTACATTTGATGCTCCTCCAACCCCAACTGATACAAAAAGTCCGTAAATAATCAACAATTGCCAAAACTCATTAACAAAAGCCATCAATAAAAAGCTAATTGCCACTAGAATAGTACTTAATGAAAGTATTAAACGCGGACCAAACTTATCAACTATTGTTCCAATAAATGGTTGAGATACCCCATAAACAATAAAGCTAATTGTTGATATAAGTGAAATTGTTCCTCGGTCCAATTGAAAGTCATTTTCCCACGGCTCTATAAATGCACCAAATGATAAACGAACGCCTTGAACAGCTAATAGATTTATAAATATGACTAGTACAATTATCCACGCATAATGAATTTTCAATTTCATAATTTCACTTCTTTTCCGTTGTATAAATATTTTATAAAATATCCTTATCTATGAATCTTTTAATTCGTTGCATGGCTTCATGTAAAAGTTCAAAATGAGTAGCGTAACTACATCTTATATATCCTTCACCACCTTTACCGAATACTGAACCTGGTACCACAGCAACTTGTTCATCTATTAGTAGTTTTTCAGCAAATTCTTCGCTTGATAAGCCTGTAGATGAAATGTCTGGGAATACATAAAAAGCTCCTCCTGGTAAATGACATGAGAGTCCCATTTCATTGAATTCATTAACAATATAACGTCTACGGTCGTTATAACTTTGCACCATTTTTCTAACTTGCCCCTGACCATTTTTTAAAGCTTCTATTGCTGCAAATTGAGACATTGTAGGAGCGCACATTATGGAATATTGATGTACCTTCAACATTCCCTGAATAATATTTGGCATTGAATTTATTGTATAAATAATCAGAAATTTCTTTCCGAAGTTGAATAAGCGCTGCATTAGGAGAATAAGCAGTATAACCTTTCTCTAGTGATAAAATGCTTGCTTCACGAAAATTTAATGGAGTTACGTAATCAGGCTCACCTACTCCCAGAGATATAACATTGTCCATTTGATAAGCTAAATCGAAAAAACGACTAATACCTGATGGCTTAATAGTTTGAATACGATTTGCTAAAAAATTTTTGGAGTCAAAACCTTTATTATTCATAGTTTAAAATCACCATTCTTATCTTTTACAATCTAAAAAATTGTTATTTTTTAAAGTGTTTTCGCTTTTACAATTGTAGATCCGCGATTGAATATAAAACTGCTGAACCACTAATCTTTACTCTAACATCATCGTATTTACAGTATAGTGTTCCACCACGTTTAGAAAGCTGTCTAGCAATCATTTCATTTTTGCCTAGTCGTTTAGCCCATAATGGAATTAAACTACAATGTGCTGAACCGCAAACTGGATCTTCATTTACATTTAATTTTGGCCAAAAGGCTCTAGAAACAAAATCAACTTCATTTCCTTTTGCAGTCACAAAAACAGCCAGTCCTTCAGGAAATTGGGCTAATTTAGTAAAATCAGGAGACAAGTTAAGTACATCTTCTTCTTTTTCAAGTACAAACACTAAATCTCTACCTAAAAAAGTTTCTACAGGTTTTATTCCGAGTGCTTCCACCATCTGTTTTGTCAATCTATATTCGTTAAGCTTTATACTTGGGAAATCTAATTCATAAAGATCATTTTTTTTCGAAACAATCAGTTCCCCACTCTTTGTTTGAAATTTGATTGTTTTAAGTTCTTTGTCATAAAAATTAGTGATAGTATAAGCAGTTGCTATGGTAGCATGTCCACAAAGATCAATTTCTCCTCCAGGGGTAAACCATCTTAAATGATAACTGTCTCTATCTTTTTCTTTTACAGCAAATGCTGTTTCAGAAAGGTTGTTTTCAATAGCTATATTCTCCATCATTTTTTCAGGCAGCCATTCATCCATAATACAAACACCGGCAGGGTTACCCTCAAATATTTTTTCCGCAAAAGCATCCACTACATAATATTTCATTAAAAAAACCTCCTTTTACCTTTTTTCAGAATTATTTAAACAGTACTTAATTATATATTCAATATAAACTCATCCACCCACTCTATACATAGCAAAGCATCCTCCTTGATGTTATAATGTGTTCATTTGAATCACCTTATTTTAAACCTAAACTAGGTATAACACTCAATACACTTCTATAACACTTTATGGAGGATAGACATGCATATTGAAATTCAAAGAAAATCAGAGACTTCTCTTTCTAAACAAATTTTCCAATCAATAGTTGACCATATACGATCAGGTCTATTATCAGAAGGAAGCCAGTTACCTTCTGTCCGAGAATTATCTAAAAAATTAGAAGTTAGTTTTGTTACTGTTGTCAAAGCGTATAAAGAACTCGAAAAAGAAAATTATATTGTTTCTATTCAAGGAAAAGGAACATTTGTGAATATTGACGAAACAGATATAAGAAATTCAAAAACAGATGAACCACCGTTTAATTGGCAGTTATCTATACAAGATTATCTACCAAGAGCTCAGTTTTCTCGCTTTCATCACATTCAAGGCGAAATTCAACTTTCTTCATCTATGATTGACCCTGGGCTTCTCCCTAATCAATATTTAGAAAAAGAAATTCATAAAATGCTTTCTGAAAACCCAAGGATCTTATCCCGATATAGTGAAATCCAAGGTGAGTATGAACTAAGGGAAGCTATGTCTAACTATTTAAAACAATTTGATGTACCTACTACACCTGAAAACCTTTTAGTTACAAATGGATCCCAACAAGGAATAGATCTTATCGCTCGTACATTTATTGGTCCAAATGATGTTGTGATATTGGAAAGTCCTACGTATCCAGGAGCGATAGACATTTTTAGTGGAAGAGGGGCTACCATACTGACTGTTCCAGTAGATAGAGATGGTATGAATTTAAATATACTTCAAAATTTGTGTGATAAATACAAACCAAAGATTATTTATACAATACCTACCTTCCATAACCCCACTGGTGTAGTTATGTCACAAAAGCGCCGTAGACAAATTTTAGAGATCGCAAAAAGTATTCAATGTATCATTGTAGAAGATGATCCATGGAGTGAGATTTATTTTGATAAAAAGCCCCCTGCCCCTATTAAAAGTATGGATAATTATGGTCATGTAATTTATTTAAAAGGGTTAAGTAAAACTCTAGCTCCAAGTTGCAGAATTGGAATTCTCTCAGCATCAGGTTCGATTTTCAATCGTCTATTGGCTGCTAAATCTAATGCAGATTTGGGTAGTCCTTTATTAACACAGAAGTCATTATTACCCTTTATTACTTCAAAGAAAATGATAGATCATATGAAAAAATTAAGAACAGCATTACAAGTAAGACGGGATTTGTCACTCGAACTACTATCAAAATACTCTCCTGAAGGGATTACGTGGATGATACCTAATGGGGGATTAAACTTATGGATTACTCTGCCGATTTGGATAGATACAAATCAACTTCTGATAGAAGCAAAAAAAAATCTTGTATCATTTTTACCAGGTTCTGCTTGTTTTCCAGTAGAACAAGAAAAATGTCATTTACGATTAAGTTTTTCATTTATGAGCGAACAACAATTACAACAGGGAATTAAAACTTTATGTATGATTTTTAATGCTGAAATATCTTCGAAAAAAAATAACACTCCAGATTTTTGATAATATTCTTATGAGTAATAATAGGTTCTTTTAATATAGAAAAGGATTTCCAGAAAGAAACGATTGCTGAAGTCCGAGGTTGACTTTATGGTAAGATTAAATTAGGAGAAGACAAAATCGAAGTTCCATATTACGAAGAGAATTAATTGAGACCAATCAATAGAAGAAGTCTATACGATACTAAACGCCTGTCATGTGTCAATCTAAACAGGCGTTTAGTATTTTAGTTACGTACACTTTAATGCTAATGCTTTTGTACGGCGCCCATTAAATTCTATAATACGTGTTTCATTATTACCACGTTTTCATACGTTCTATTACTTCATCAAGAATAGCAATTTCATTATCATAATCTTTTAATTTACGATAAGCCTTCCCATAAGAACTTTAAAGCGCAGGTGCATTATATCCATTAAAACGTGCCTTATCGAATAATTCTATAGCTCCCACAATGTTGCCGGATTATTACCCTCTATGTAATATGGATAACCCTCATCAAAGCCCTTCTCCCAATTATTTAGATTTTTAATATCTTTTAACGGTACACGATTATGAATAGCATTGATTACTGGTTCCTCTTTAGTAACAGATACAAATTCCCCGAACTTATTCTTTAAATGTTTCCATACATCAATCAAATGATACATTGAAATATGACGTCCTAATTCCACTAAGGCTTTCTCTTGATCATTATTGTAATTTGTGACGTAATCATCACCAATGTATATCCATGCCGTGACGGATTTTGCAAATTTCCTTTTTAGCACCTTATTTCCATTTGCTATTAACGTGTTTGTAACCTCATCTTTATACTTTTCTAAATCCCCACCATATATAATACTAATTTCATCTCGCATACTATGTGTAATAAAGGCTACAGCTTTCAGATTTTATGTAAATATTTTTTTATTAATATTAGGAAGATATACTTTAAACGATAATTCCCACAATTCGTACAAATAATTCCCTTTTGAACTATAAATTATAGGAACCATCCGATAAAAATTGTGAATAAGGTATTTATATTATGTAAACTAAAATAATGGAAAAGAAGTGGTGGCTATCCTATTGTTTGTGTATGGACAAAAAACTTTAGACATTGCATTATATAAATAATCCTTTATTGTACAGGAAATTCTAGGTTTTTTTAATTTCTTAAGCCAGAAAATTTTAGAAATAACGCAATGAGGCGTATCGAGATTCAGTTATACATACCGTTGCCCATCTCGATCGCTCTCACAGCTCATAATAAAAGCCTTCCACAATGATGTTGAAGCTTATGATTGCTTGTGATTTTGTTCAACTTCAGTTAATTAAACCTTTTATCTAACAGCTTGAATAATAGCTGAGACAATATAATTTTCTAAATCATAATTAGGTTCTTATTCACGATTAAATTCTTTGGAATCATTTTTGGTTCAATTGAGATATTTGAAAGCCTGCATCTTTTAAAAGTACTATCTTTCCCATAAATCTTTAGGATTTTATTATATGCACTTATACTATTTCCTTTTAAAAACAGAGAATGGATATATAAAACTGATTCTATTAATAAATTCTTTGAACTTTTATCTAGAAAGTCACTTATTAAATTAATACTATAAAGCATAATATAACAAGAATATTTGATACGAATCATACATATATTAATTTTAGTATTTCATTATAACAGAAGTCTATTATTATCCTAAGATGGATTTATAATATATGCGAAAATTATCTATAAAGATAGGATGATGACAATTATTGAAAAATCGGTTCTTGCTATGGTTATTTTACGTGTATTGTCTGGAAGTATTGAAGTAAGTGCTGGATTGTTGATGCTAAAGTTGAATAATTTAGAAAAAGCATTCTATATTAATACAATGCTTGCATTGGTTGGTCCAACAGTTTTAATCGTAACGACAGCAATTGCATTATTTGGACTAGCTGATAAAATTCCTGTGACGAGAATCATTTGCCTATTTACGGGAATAACACTTATTATTATTAGCTCACATGTTAAGTAATATGGACATGCCATTCTTAATCCTTGTTAGACTCTTTATTATAAACATCACATTTATTAGCCATAATTTTTCGTCCTTTCTGAACAATATCTTTTTGATTATTCATCCTAATAATGTTCATTAGTTTGCTGTAGCCTATGATGACGCTACGTTTTTTTTGAATAAGTAACCTCTACCTTCACAAATTTATATTGAGTGTATCGCATGCACTTATGCAGTTGTGGCGTTGGTTGACCATCATATCCTCCCTCATTCAGGGTCACCTTAACTCAGTGACCCTTTTATAATCTCTATTCGAATTAAAAACGGCTCCACCAGTAATTAAATCTGTCATTTTCCATAAAGCATCTATATGACTTCAATTGCTAAATCTCCCTCCAACTGTGAAATGCTCCTACAAGCACTTTTTTAGAGTTTCATATGTATCATATTTATTTTAATAGTATTTTTCGCATTTGAGCGTACCCCAAAAAGCCTCGATTGCTTTTTTATTTATCCGACAAGTAGGAGGCAAATAATTCCAATCTGTTTTTCTAATAGAGGTTATTTGACTTTTGTGTCTGTACTTTTGTATATGGTCAAGAACTTGCAGACACTTTGGACAAGAATGTCCAGACAAAAGAAATCAATAAATATCAAAAAGCATAAGCTTTTTACGCCTACGCTTTTTCAAAAAATAATGTTAAGACATCGTTATTCTTTTACAAGCTATTTTTGCTGCTGGAATTTGAACACCAGCACTAAGTGCTGCATCTACTGATTCTCCCCAAGAACCACTGCTAGTCTTTATTTCCTTCCCTGCTGTCAAAACTCCCTCTGCTACCATTTCAACACAATCATAATAGTCTGGATTAGGATTACTTTCAAGATACTGTGCAGCTAATTCGTCTGCTTTCTTTTGTATTGAAAGTCGACCTGGTTCAGCCAATGAACTAAAAACACTCTCAGCTTGCCCACCAAAATGTACTATTACGTCGTTAATGTCTCGACCAGTACGATGTATTTCTCCCATTTCAGATGACATATTTAGTCCTCCCAATCCTTTAAATTTGAACTTTTTAAGTTCACAAATATTTTATCCAACTGAGATTGATCTTATCCATCAACAACTATTTCTTATTGGTTTATATAAAAAATTTAACATGTTTGTCTGGACTTTCTTGTCTCTGAATTTGGTCAAGAATATACATACACATTCTTAAAAATCATCCTTTATTAGTTAGTTGATTTAATATATAATATTCGTGTTTTATTCAATCAATGAAGTATCCAGCCGATTAACAAATAGCATTTTCATTGTTAAAGTACGAACATTTTGGTTTTTTAAAGCACAATAGTTCGTTTAATGTCTTCTGTCAGTATTTTTGTAAACCATCGCTCTAACTATACATATCACTTCAATCCTCTTTCTTTCCAAACGATACTTTTGAAGGATATTTGTTTTTGTTTTAATGACCTCTTTTAGATTTAAGTCGTTTTATGTTTCATTATTCTTTATTGCTAATAGTAATAGAAAAGTTGCAGCCAAAATAATTACATTTCCAATAAGCCTAATTTTCCTAGGTATAGCAACAATCTGTGTAAAAAGAGCATTTCTCAAAGAAGTAAAAATGGCTTCACATTTTCAAAACAGAAAGTTAAGATAATGTTTGCTACTTACGTATGTATTGCATATATGAATAATTTTTATTATATTAGGAAAATATATTTTAAACTAATTACTACAATTTGTACGAATAATCCCCTTTTGAACGTTAAGTTATAGGAAACATCCAATAAATTTAAAGTTGCGACTAATGTATTTATATTATGTAAACTAAAACTATTTTGGCGTGGAGGAGGGCTTAATTACGTCTATTCCCCCATAAATCTTTGCTTCTCGACTTGCGATTCCCCATTGAAGTTTAATATTTCGTCAACTTCTGATTAAAAATAAATACAGCAAGTCCATTATCATCTCAATTGACAGTGGACTTGCTGTAGTATAATTGTTTCCTTTTTATTCTCTCTCCACTAATCTTAATTTTTCAAAGCCTTTTACAGCTAATGAAAGAGCTTGTTGTTCATTCCATATACTGTAAGGGAAAACTAAACTAATGATTGTTTGTTGTTCCTCCTCTAAGTATTCAACATTTGCACTATTTGCGTAGAAAGATTCGCCATTTTCATTTACTAATGCTGTTGTAAAAATATCATTTTCATTTTTAATTTGATTATCAATTTTATAAGATACTAGCATGGAACCATTTGATAATGCAGCCTGTTGTAACTCTAGCCCTGGAACTACATTTTCTCCTACAAAAACTTGTGTTTCAACCGTTGTTGATGTTAAATCAAATGCCCATTTGCCATCAACCGAAATAACCTTTCCATCCTTATTTAATAAATTTATAGTTTCAATAACTAATTTAGCACCCTCTAATGAAGGTACAGTGATTCCATTAGACTCACTTAGCATTTCTAATGTTGCAGCATGTTTTTTTACATTCCACAAATTAGACTTGCCGCCACTAAAAATTCCCGGTCCAGCAATTGGCTTCGTATCAGATACAGAAGCATGGATTTCTTCACCTTTTACGTTATAAAGTCGATATTCCACGTTCATATGATGCAAATCGTCCATTTGTATATGATCTGATTTAATATTGAGTTGCATAGCAAATCTATACGCATCCGCAAAAAAGTGTTCAAGTGTAATGGTAATATCTTCTGATTGTTGTGATTGTGCCACATATTGCACATCTCCATGATCACTTGCTACTTCAATTCCAGGATCCTTTAAGCCGAAAAAGGTTTGTAATTTTGCTAGAACTGTATCATTTGTTAACAAAACACCCGAAACTAGCGCAATTGTGGCTACAGCAACTGCCACAGGTTTAATCCTTGATATTTTAGTTTTTTTCTTTGATAGCTGACGAATCTGTTCATAGGATTGATCAAAAGCTATTCGAACTGATTGTGGTAACTCTTGCTCTTTATTCATTTCTTGCTGTAAGCGTTCCTCTCCACTGTTTTTCATAGCGATTGTGCCTCCTCAACATAATAGTTGCTTTTCAAATATTGCTTTGCCCTCGAAATTCTCGATTTAATTGTACCTTCGGGTTCGTGTAGCAATTCACTAATTTCCTTAGTTGTTAGCCCATTCACATAATACAGTGTTAATGCAATACGATAATTTTCTTCTAAGCTATTCAACGCATCGTCTAACTCAAATGGTAAATGATCTTGATGTGGCAATGTATTCAGTGTTTCTGAATCGAGTGATATAACCTGCTTATGCTGCTTCATAAAGCGATAACAATTGTTCAATAAGATGCGGCAAAGCCAAGTATTAAAATATTTTACCTCTTTTAAAGTGCCTATTTTTTCAAATGCAGTTAAAACCGTCTCTTGCAATAAATCTGCTATATCATCATCTTTTAGACCTAAAATCTTTGCCGTACGATAAAGAATCAATTCATATTGGCTAATTAACTGTATAAACGCTTCTCCATCTCCTTTTTGAGCTTTTTTTACTAGAAATTCAGATTCCATCTATAACACCTCTTCTTTCCTTACATACCGTTAGAGTATTTTGAATAGTAATTAGTTGCATTGAAGTTAAATGTTTTTATAAAGCTATTGCACTTAGCATTTAAGTACATGAAAATAATGACGGTGTTTCGGGAAATCAGTCGGTTTAAAAGATATTTGATTAACAAACAAAATAAAAAAACAAGAGTTGGTCAACAAGTGTTGAGTTTGCTCTTGTTTTTTATTCGTATTTTCCTTAGCTAAGGTTTTAATATTATGTAAACTGTAACTGTAAAACCTAAGACCATTCTTAACTATTGAATCCTCTTTGAATCAAGAATAAACATAGATGAATCGTGTCCCATGAATATTTTACTTCCTGTATAAAAAGTTTTGAATTGAATATCCCTATACCCTATTTTAGTCATAATGTCGGCTAGCTCTTCTGGATTAAACCCGTTATGAACAATATCTGAAACTATTTTTTCATTTTTATTAAAATCTACGATTAGTAAATGACCGCCTTCATTAAGAACATCAAATAATCTTGATAAAACTAATTCAACATCATGAATGTGGAGTAGAACCTGAGTCATAAAAATATAGTCGGCTTGTACATGTAAATCTGACAAACTTTCCTTTTCAATATCAAAGCATAATGAATCTACATTTTGAATTTTTAAATCAGTTATTTTTTGGTTTATTTGATTAATCATGTTTTGTGATGTATCCAGAAAAAGTATAGAATTAAACTCGTTTAACAAGTTCATTCCGACAAGACCAGTTCCACACCCAAAATCAATAGCATTCTTACTTTTAGTATCAATTAAAAAATTTTGGATGGCATCTGATGAAATCTTTGCAATTTGGATTCTTTCAGGAGTGTCATATATATTAGCTATCATTTCAAACTTATCAGTATTTCCCATTTCAATCTCTCCCTATCAGCAATATTAAATAAGTCTCATTAGCTTACATTTCTTCATATCACAATTCAACATTTAACTCAATGGTACTCAACAAGTATATTACTTGGTGTTAACTCCATATCAATAACTTTTTTGAAAAATAAATCAGGAAATTTTTATGATGGATCTTATTATCTTTTAAAATTTTATTCCTCATTTGATTTTTTATAAACTTTTACAAAACTGTTCAAGTCTATTTCCTTTGACAATCATATCACAACTGAACGTTTAACATTTATATAAACCTAAAGAAGTAAATTGCACAGTTAGTACAAAAAACGTTTATCTTTTTTTAATTAACGCATACGTTAGTTAACGTTCATTAACTTTCCAATCTTCTTCATACAAAGAACACGCCTGGTTATTGCTCTAATATATATAGTATTGGAAGTAAAATTAAACCTATTAGAACAAGTATAGGAATCGAGGAAAGAATTAAAGCAAAATTTCGTAACTTACCCTTTTGGCTAAAAAATGCAGCTAGAAATGACGTTATAATTAATAAAATGACCAAAATGTCCCCAATTTCCGAGGTTCCGTTCACTACGATTGGTGTAATAAAAGAAAAATTAATGAACAGAGAAAACAGTAACAATGAAATAATACTTAAATATCTTTTTATCATAATTACTTCCTCTCCTCTCTCTTTTATACAATTGACTATATTTAACATAAAAAGTTTCCTTTTGTTTAAATTAAATTTTCCAGTTAAGTTAGCATACCTCATAATTCAATAAATATTAACATAAATATCCAAAAAATCACCTCACCATATAGAAATCACAACAGGTAAGATGATTTTAATCAACTTAAAAATAAAGAAATTTATACTGATGCATTCTTTTACTGAAAACATATAGGAACACTTTTTCTAAGTAATGTTCAAATCAAAAGAATAGACTAAAAATTTTATGCAAGTTTCAAGACCTAAGTAATGATTTTTTACTGGACTAAGATCTTCATATTGCACTTTCTTTCATTTGTATAATAAAATCAGTGCTTTTTTTACAATTTTTGATTGAAAAACTATTGGAAAAAACCTTGATTTCTCATCCTTTAAGAATATGTTTTTGCATCATAAGTTACAATTATACTTCTTCATCATTGAGTTCGTAACGTCTATATTTGACCATTGATATAATTCCTAGAATAGGTCCAATCGCTAAAATTGAAAATCCCCACTCCCAACCAAGGATCTTCTGAATAATAGGGATGAGATTGATAGAAAATATAGTAATTAGGAAACCAATACACATTTGAAAGGTAAGGGCTGTACCTACATATTCAACTTCAGCAATTTCTGAAACTGCTGCAGAGAATTGGGCCGAATCGGAAATGACAGACATCCCCCAAATCATTGCAATTATGAGTGTTAACCAAATAGATTGTCCAAATGTAAAACCTATTAAGATAGAACAGATGGCACTGATTAACATAGAAATAATCGTTAAATTGGCTCTTCCGATTTTATCTGAGATTAGTCCACCTACCACACATCCAATCCCTCCTGCAATTCCTATTGAAATAAATGAGGATAATGCAATGAACCAATGCGGAGTTTCTGATGAATAGGTTAAGAAACTAGCTGTTAAGAAAGCAGGAAGCCATGTCCACATTGCGTATAATTCCCACATATGGCCAAAATAGCCGTAGTTCGCAAGCATTACTGGTTTATTCACTACTACTTTTTTTATTAATTGAAATGAGAATGGCAATTTTTGTGATGTTACAGGAGCATCTTCTAAAATAGTAATGACGATAATAGCCGATAATAGAGACAATACTGAGCTACAAATTATCACGAATTTCCAACTTAATGAAGAAAAGAACACCACAACAAAATGTGGTAATGATGAGCCTAATGTTAAAGCTGCTATTAAGATACCAATCGCCAACCCACGTTTTTTAGGAAACCATTGTGATAAAATTTTTACAGCTATTGGGTATACACCAGCAAGGGTTATGCCAGTTAAAATCCTTAATAGAATTCCGAATAAGCTGGAATTGACTAGAATTAGTAGGGTATTCAATATTGCACCTAGCAATGCTGAAATTGCAAAAACCTTTCTTGGATTAAAACGATCAGCAATCCCAAAGTATGAGCTAAATAATGCTCCTATTACAAATCCAATAGGAACAGATGCAGAAAGCCATGCTTCCGAATCTGAGCTTAGGCTCCAAGCTGTAATTAACTCAGGTGCAATCACTGATGCACTATACCATAAGCTTAAAGCACATAATTCTGATAAACCTATCCATAACAATGCTCTCCAAGAACCTTGAATCATCATATCCCCCCTCTGAAATAATATTGAATAATATAAATTATACAAGGATTAAGATATACTTCTCCATGGTTTTTGCTCTTTCAATAAATTAAATAAAATCTACCACTGATCTCATTATTTGGTTGGATAATAATCGTGTTCACGTGTTTAAAGGTTATCTCTATTCGTTTTCCTTTTTAACGGCCTGAATAATTGCTGAGACAATATAATTTTCTAAATCATAATGAGGTTCCCATTCACGGATAAATTCTTTTGACTCATCTTTTGGTATGATTGAGATATTAGTAAAGCCTGCATCTCTTAAAAGTGTTTTGTATTCTTCAATTGAAATGGCACCAGAGACACAGCCAGAATATAGATTCATATCTAATAAATAACTCTCTGGTAAGGCTGCTGTTAACACAATATCTGAAATTGCTAAACGACCAGCTGTTTTTAAAATACGGTATGCCTCTTTAAATACCTGTGGTTTGTTTGGCGATAGATTGATCACACAATTTGAAATGATAATATCAGCGGTATGATCAGCAACTGGCATGTGCTCAATTTCACCTAAACGAAATTCTACTTGTTCATATCCAGGCTTTTCTGCATTACGACGTGCCTTAGAGATCATTTCAGGTGTCATATCAATGCCAATTACCTGACCGTCTTTTCCTACTTTTGGGGCAGCCAAGAAGCAAACGAAGCCACCACCTGACCCTAAATCGACAACAATTTCTCCAGGCATCAAGTCCGCGATAACTTGAGGGTTGCCACAGCTAAGTCCCATATTTGCTCCGTTTGGGATAGAAGCTAGTTCCTCTTTTGTATAGCCCATTTTTTGCGAAATCTCTTCAATGGAAACATTTTGATTTCCTTTTGGGCTACAGCAGCTAGGAGCTGGCGTACAGCATCCCTGTGTACTGTCTAATTTCAATGCTACCTTCGCATAGCTTTCACGTACATTTGCACGAATATTATCTTCACTTTTCATCTAAAATCCTCCTTATATGGTTTTAAAATATTTTTTCTGCCAGCGTAAAGCAACCCATACAAGTCCAATAAGTACTGGTACTTCAACAAGTGGTCCAATAACAGCAGCAAAAGCCACTCCACTGTGAAGTCCAAAAACACCGACAGCTACTGCAATGGCTAACTCAAAATTATTACTAGCTGCTGTAAAAGATAGGGCTGCTGTAACAGGATAAGATGCACCTGCTTTACGAGAAGAGAAGAATGAAATAGCAAACATGACCACAAAGTAAATAAATAATGGAATAGCAATTCTTACTACATCAAGTGGTAACTCTATTAATTTCTCACCCTTTAATGCAAACATCATCACAATTGTGAACAGAAGTGCTATTAAAGTAAGTGGTGAAATTTTTGGTAAAAACTTTTCCTTATACCACTGTTTTCCTTTTGTTTTCATACTGATCCATCGTGTGAGAAACCCAGCAGCAAATGGTATGCCTAAGTAAATAAGTACGCTCTTGGTAATCTCCCACATGGAGATGGATACATTAAAATTCTCTAAACCAAACCAACCAGGTAATATATTTAAGAAAAAGTAAGCAAAAATCGAATACGTCACGATTTGAAAAATGGAGTTAAAAGCAACTAAACCAGCTACATATTCACGGTCTCCACGAGCCAGATCATTCCATACAATCACCATTGCAATACAGCGAGCTAATCCAATCATAATGAGCCCAGCCATATACTCTGGATAATCACGTAAGAAGATGATCGCTAGAAAGAACATCAAAAATGGTCCAAGTAACCAGTTTTGAAAAAGTGAAAGTAGAAGCACCTTCCAATCCTTAAACACTCGCCACATTTCCTCATATTTCACTTTCGCTAATGGTGGATACATCATCACAATTAACCCTATAGCAATCGGTATCGATGTTGTGCCAATAGACATGGACTCTAATGCTTCACCAATATCGGGCATGATGACACTTAATAAAACCCCTATTCCCATTGCAAGGAATATCCAAAGCGTGAGGTAACGATCTAGAAAAGATAGCTGTTTAGTTAAGGGTTCATTATTCATTTATTTCTCTCCTTCATGGCAACAATCAGAAACACAATTACACCCATTTAAAGGCTGAATTTGGTTTAAAATCCCCTTCATCAGTGGGGTTTGATCTTCCACTAGACGATAATGTTTCCATGTCCCTACTTTTCGCTCAGTAATAATGCCTGCCTCCTTTAATTTTCGTAGATGCTGACTAACTGCGGGTTGTGAAATGCCTAGAACATCTACAAAATCACATACACATACCTCCCCATGTTTCATACATGCAAGTAATTTAATGCGATTTAAGTCAGCTGCTGCTTTTAATTGTTTTTCAATTAGTGTGTTTTCCATTTATCTGCACTCCTTATATAACCATATACTTATATATAATTTTAAATAAAATCCCCTGACTAGTTAGAGGTAATTAAATTTATATATAATTATATACTTATATTAAAGTTACTAAGTAATAATTACAATACATTCCTTCAAAAAAGTTTTAGCAAAGACCTTTTATATATGCATTGATTCTTTATTAATTATTAATACTTCTACAAGATTATTTCAGTTCTTGCTACAATACCATTTGAAAAAGCACATACAATCTATTCATTTATCGCATAAAGTGCAAATGTTTTGGGTACTTAGTGAATAATCTCGATATTCAAACCTATTGCATGGAGTTAATGATTAACTAGAAGTTCTTGTCCTTAATACAGACAAGAACTTCTGCTCATTTAAATTACCCTTTTAATTCCTCTTTGGGTAGTATCGTTTTAGCTAGTTCAGTATCTAAATTCTCGAATTTGTAATAGGAAATCGTGTCATATAATTCGCTTCTAGATTGCATATCCTCAATAGCTTCTTTTTGAGTTCCTGTATTTTTTATTAATTCAAATACGTGTTTATAGGCTTTGGCTGCTACTCTCATGGATGTTACTGGATAAATAATCATAGAATAGCCCATATTTTCGAATTCTTTGGCCGTATAATAGGGTGTTTGTCCGAATTCAGTCATATTTGCCAATAATGGTGCATTTACTTCATTTGAAAATTGTTTAAATTCCTTTTCATTTTGCAGTGCCTCTGGAAAAATTGCATCAGCCCCAGCTGCTATATAGGCTTTTGCGCGTTGGATGGCTAGTTCTAAACCTTCTACAGATCTCGCATCTGTACGTGCGATAATAACTAAGGTTGGAGCTATTTGCTTTATGACCTTTATTTTTTGAATCATTTCCTCTTGAGTTACAAGTGTTTTTCCATTCAAATGACCACATTTTTTCGGTAAATTTTGATCCTCTAATTGAACTGCGGCCACACCTGCCTCTACCATTTCACGAGTTGTACGTGCCACATTTAATACACCACCAAAGCCAGTATCAATATCCACTAGCATTGGTAAATTTGTAGCTCGGATAATATCTCTAGCACGTTCTGCTACCTCATTCGAATAAATCATACCTAAATCAGGTAAGCCACGACTCGCGGTATAGGCGGCTCCAGATAGATATAATGCCTCGAAGCCTACTTTTTTAGCCATTAAACCAGCCATAGCATCATGAGCTCCAGGTATTTGTAAAATATCCTTATGAGCTATGAAAGCTTGAAATTGTTCAGCCAGTTGTTTTTGTGAAACAGTTTCATTCACAATCCATGCCATCTATCAAAAACCTCCCTTCTCTAATTAAATAAATAATTCAACAAATTCATGAACATAGCTATTTTCAATAAGCTCTTGATTCGCGCATAGCTGTTTTATTTTATTCAATTGCTTTGATGAATAATGAGTACTAATATTTCGTTGGAATTTATCAATAATTTTAGGGAATGCTTCCTCACGGCGGAAACGGTGACCTAATGGATACTCACATTCTATTAATTCAGATGATGAACCATCTTTATAGTAAATTTGCACAGCATTGGCAATAGAACGTTTGTCTGGATCTAAGTAATCGATGGTATATTGTGCTTTTTCAACAACAACCATTTTCTTTCTCAGTTCATCTATACGTGGATCTGCAGCCACGTCATCTTCATAATGATCTGCGATAATGTCGCCATACATTAATCCAATTGCTGTAATATATTGAATACAGTGATCACGGTCAGCAGGATTATTGAGTGGTCCCTCTTTATCTATAATGCGAATGGCTGATTCATGTGTTGTAATCACAATTTTTTCAATATCTTCTAAACGGTTTTTCACTTCTTCATGTAAATGCACAGCGCATTCGGCAGCCGTTTGTGCATGAAATTCAGCCGGGAAAGAAACCTTGAAGAGCACATTTTCCATAACATAAGATTTAAGTGATCTTGCCAGCTTTAGTTCTTGTTTTTTGAAGAGTACGTCCTGGAAACCCCATCCAGGTGCTGATAATGCAGTTGCATACCCCATTTCTCCTTTTATTGCCATCATAGCCAATTGTACAGCCCTGCTTGTTGCGTCACCTGCTGCCCATGATTTTCTTGACCCTGTATTAGGTGCATGACGATATGTTCGTAGGCTGGAATTATCAATCCAAGCATTTGATAATGCATTAATAATTTCTTGACGTGTTCCACCTAACGCTTTTGTAACAACAGCAGTAGTCGCAATTTTTACATATAAAACATGATCCAATCCTACACGATTCAAGCTATTTTCCAATGCTAAAACCCCTTGGATTTCATGGGCCTTAATCATCATTTCTAATACTTCTTTGATTTTTAAAGGCTCTTTGCCTTGTGTAATACGTTCACGGCTCAAATAATCCGCAACTGCTAAAATGCCACCCAAATTATCAGAAGGATGTCCCCATTCAGCCGCAAGCCATGTGTCGTTATAATCCAACCATCGAATCATACAGCCGATATTGAAAGCTCCTCTCACTGGATCCAAAACGTAAGAGGTACCTGGTACACGTGTACCGTTTGGAACGATTGTCCCTGGAACAACTGGACCAAGAAGCTTTGTACATTCAGGATATTGTAAGGCTAAAATTCCACAGCCTAAAGTATCTAATAAAACATAACGTGCTGTTTCATAGGCTTCTTCACTGGTAATCGTAGTATTTAATACATAATCTGCAATATCGCTTAATAATTGATCTGTCTTAGATATTTCATTAGTTTTTATCATCTATATCTTCCTTTCACTACCTCTATTTGATATACTAGTAAGTTGATGGACATTGGTCAGAATGTCCATCAGTACTATGGCGAGTTGTTATATGTTGATTACACTGTTACTTCTTCAAGGTTATGACGCTCGCCCATATAATGAACGCGAGGTCTAAACAGCTTGTTATTTTCATGCTGTTCAATCACATGTGCACATAAGCCGACGGTACGAGAGCTAAAGAAAATTGGGGTATAGATTTCAATAGGCAGTCCAAGCATGTAATATACAGGTGCTGCGTAGTAATCTAAATTTGGATACAATCCTTTTTCCTGCACCATTACTTTCTCACCAGCCTCACACATGCGATATAATAGATCGTCACCATGTTCTAAACATAATTTACTTAATGCCTCTTTCATTATTTGTGCACGTGGATCCATTTTCTTCATGTATACACGATGACCAAAGCCCATGATTTTTTCTTTCTTTTGCAGCAATGTTTCAAAGCCTTCCACTGTCTTTGCTTCAAGAAGCATATACATCACAGCCTCGTTTGCTCCACCATGTAAATTTCCTTTCAATGATGCTACAGCTCCAGTTAAAGCTCCATATAAATCGGATTGTGTAGAGGCAATAACACGAGCCGTAAATGTAGAATTAGGCATTTCATGTTCACTATATAGAACAAGGGATTGATCGAAAGTTTCCTCCTCCAGCACTGTTGGCTTTTTTCCAGTAATCATGTAAAAGAAATTCGCACTATAAGAAAGATTACTATCGGGCTCTACTACCTCTTGTCCATTGAGTACACGATAGCTATTCGCTACAATATTTGGCATACTTCCTAAAAGTCTAAAGGCTCTCTTTAAATTCTCCTCTGTAGAACGATCATCGATTTGCTGATCATAGCCTGCTAATACTGATATCCCAGTTCTCAGCCCATCCATTGCATGTGTTCCCTTTGGCAATAGCTTAAAAATATGAAAAATTTCTTGTGGAACCTGATAGTTTGTTTTCAAAATGGCTTTCAGTTCATTCTGTTGCGCAATAGCTGGTATTTCTCCGTTGAATAGTAAATGCACAATGTCTAAATAAGAATATCGCTTCGATAATTCAATCAAGTCATAGCCTCTTATAACAATTTGACTTTGTACTGTGTCTAAAAAAGATAATTTAGTCTCAGTGGCAATGATTCCATCTAGACCTGGTGAATAATTTAACTCCATACATTACAGCCCCTTTGTTTATTCATTCTTGTAAGCGTTAACATTCAAGCGCGAAAGAACAACAAAAAAACAACTTCTATCCTTTTAGAAGTTGTTAATCTACAAATACATGACAGAGTAAAAAACAGCGAATTTACAATAATTCACAATAATCATACTGTAGCTAACACCTCCCTATCCTCGTAGGTCAATTGATGCTTGTTTAGTGGCAGGTCTCCTGACTTATGATCAACGCTACAATATCGCCTTCCCATTTTGATAAACAAAACAGTGGTATTGTTATTGAGCTCCTAAATACAGTTGCGGGACAGTGTTGGACTCTTACCAACTTCCCTTTTAATCAAATGAAATCACTTCACTTGAACCACCAAAATTTAGCATATTCAATTTGTCTTTTAACCTTATCATAGAGATTCAAAAACAATCAATATAGGTAAAATTCAGAAAAGGCAGTTTATCAAAAGCTATTTTCCATTTTTAAAGAACTATTCTATATTTTTTAGCATTATTTCGTACAAAAAAAGATTGTTAAGGGATGAAACTAGCCTACTTTCAAAAGTAATTAAGAAAATAGAGGTTTCTTATTTAGCAAAGCAGAACTATTTATATGAATAAATTTTTAGTAGGAGTGGAAATTTTGGGGTATATTTCAGAATTAAGAAAGCAGTTCGGTAGCAGACCAATTATAAGCGTCGGAGCGACAATCCTTGTGGTAAACAATGACAAGAAAATTCTCTTTCAAAAACGCTCAGATACATTTAATTGGGGATTACCTGGTGGTTCAATGGAACTGAACGAAACTTTAGAGGAGGTTGCTTCCCGTGAACTTCATGAAGAAACTGGACTCGTGGCTAATGAATTTGAATTGATAGGTGTTTTTTCAGGACCGGATTATTATTTTCAATATCCTAATGGTGATGAAACATATACGGTCATACATCTTTATTTAGCTAAACACGTAAATGGTGTATTAGAAATGAAGGATGGTGAGAGTTTGAATCTTACATATTTCAGCAGAAAAGAGCTTCCAGATAATATAGAAAAGAGAACAAAAGCTATTTTAGAAAATCTGGGAGATAAATTGTGGGATTTACATAGTTCTTTTACCAAGCAATCGTAAAATAACAATAACCCCGTTCCAAATTAGGGATGGGGTTAAATGTGTTATTCAAAATGGCAAATGTGATTTATCTTTGGCGATTTTTTCAAATACACTTTATATAATAGATAGTATGGAAAGCTCATTATTCTCTATTATTCTTACTACTTCTTACCTGGGGGTGCGATGGCAAAATAGCATTGGAAAGTTCAAGAGAAGCGGGATGCTGGAATGTTTCCCCCTTCCTGATTTCTTCCACTAGCTGACCATGCTGCATGACAAGTATGCGGTCTGACATAAAACGTGTTGCCTGTAAATCATGAGAAATAAAAATATATGCAAGTTGCAAATCTCTTTGAAGTGTTTGTAATAGCTGGATAATATGCTTCTGCAATATCATATCAAGACTACTAATGGCCTCATCTAATACAATCAATTTTGGATTTAAAGCAAGCGCTCTAGCGATGTTAACACGCTGCTGCTGCCCTCCACTTAGCTGCGAAGGATACTTTTGAGCAATTGTACACTCTAACTCCACACAGTCTAGTAATTCCCTTACCTTATGTTGTCTCTCTGTTTTACTGAATTGCTCGAAATTAAGAAAAGGTTCTTCTACTATGTCAAAAATTGTCTGCTTCGGATTAAATGAATGATAGCTACTTTGAAAGACAGCCTGTAAATCTCTTCGTATCATTTTTTTGTGCTTATTTGTTGCCTCATAAAGATTAACACCTTGAAATAGAACTTCTCCGTTAGTAGGTCGGTCAATTCCTAAGATAATACGACCTAATGTGCTTTTACCTGAGCCACTTTGTCCGACTATTCCTAAGCATTCGCCCTCCTGAAGTGAAAATGTTACTTTCTGTAATACAGGAGCTTCCTGCCTTCGTTTGAATATGAACGGCCTTTGAGAATAATACTTCTCAATATTTTTCACTTCTAACAGCTTCATCTTTTTTCACCTCTAAAACATAATTCTTGATTGTAAAAGTTTCTTGGAATAGGGATGCTGAGGGGCATCAAAAAAATCAAAGACATTCGTCTGCTCAATAACTTCACCTTGATACATCACAGATACATCGTCAGCTAGTTCAGCAATAACTCCTAAATCATGTGTCACAAGAATAATAGTAGCCTCTGTTTCCAAGCGAATTTGGTCAAACAATGTTAATACTTGTTTTTGATTGACTGTATCTAGCGCTGTTGTTGGCTCATCTGCAATGTATAGGGTTGCCTGTATGGCCAATGATAAAGCGATCATCATTCGCTGTAACATTCCTCCACTTAATTGAAAAGGATAGTAATGCAAAAGTTGCTCTGGATTAGGTAAATTAACTTTATTCATGGCATCAATGGCGATCTGCCTTATTTCTTTTTTAGTCATAACGAAGTGAGCTTTTAATGTCTCCCGAAAATGCCCTTCGATGGTTTGTATACTATCAAAAGCTGAAGACGGATTTTGCATAATCATAGACAAATGTCTCCCACGATAAGCTCTCAATTTAGCTGCTGAGACTGTCAATAAATCTTCTTGCTGGTAGAGGATTTGACCTTGTGTGATCTGTGCCGAAGTGGGTAATGTTTGCATGATAGCTTGGCAAAGCATTGTCTTACCACTTCCACTTTCCCCTATAATCCCTAAAACTCGTCCTTGATAGGCAGATAGATTGATAGAGGTTAATACATTCTTCTCGCCGATTTTTACTGTTAAGTCTTTCACTTCTAAAATTTTTTTCATAACTTCACCTTTACTGGTTCTTCAGACTACTGGCTAAACGATTAAATAATAGCACTACAAGGGCGATGGCAAGTCCAGGATAAAGCATTAATTCAGGATGCTGGCGGATGTATTGTTTTCCTTCATTCACCATCATTCCCCATTCAGGGATGGGAGCCTGTACACCAAGTCCAATAAAGGAGAATCCGGCAATTTCCAAAATAACCTTCCCTATATCTAACGCAACAATTGTTATGATAGGTGGTAGAATATTGGGGAGATAATGACGGCTGATTAATTTAATCCCTGAAGTTCCACTAATTCTAGCAGCTTGAATAAACTCTTTTTCATTCATCCCAATAAATAAGCTTCGGATCATTCTTGAATAATAAATAAGTTGTGTAAAAATAAGTGCCAATAACACATTTTTTAAGTTAGGTCCTAATAATCCTAAAAGTCCAAATGCTAGTACAAGTGTAGGAAAAGCTAATAAAATATCACATATTCGAATAAATAGGAAATCTATTAGACCTCTTTTCAGTGCGACAAAAGCACCCACTAAGACAGCTAACAAAATAGCTATCATTTGAATGACGATAGCTGAGCCTAAAGAATAGCGAATACCTAAAAGCATGCGTGACAAGACACATCTTCCTAAATGATCTGTACCTAATGGATATTCCCATGAAGGGTCTAAAAATTTCTTTGATATATCTACTGCTAAAGGGTCATGTGGCATTATAATTTGAGCAAACAGTCCCAGTAAGCCAATGACTACAAGTATCGATAGACTAAATAATCTTTTAACATGTACATGTTCTTTTCGTTCTAGGCTCACTTAATTTCTCCTATCCTTCATCATCAGATGAGGATCCAATAGACGATGTAATAAATCGGTACATAAATTTACAAGCACGTAAATAACGGCAATAATTAATACATAGCATTGTACAACTGGGTAATCTCTGTTGATTATGGATTCTATTAAATACCTGCCAAGTCCTGGCCAACTAAAAACCTGCTCCACTATTACTGCACCACCTAGTAAATTACCAAGTGTCATCCCTAGCAATGTTGTCAACGGTATAACAGCATTTCTTAAAACATGACGTATAAGGATAACAGAATTTTTTAATCCTCTTAGTTGTGCATATTGAACATAATGCTGCTGTAATTCCTCAATAATTGATGAACGAATAACCTGAACGAACAGTCCAATGGTGGGTAAAGCTAAGGCTAGTGCGGGTAAAACTAGATGAGTCAGTGTTCCCTTTCCATTTGTCGGGAAGATACCTAGTTTTAAGCTGAATAGATAGAGTAATAAAAATCCTAGCCAAAATGTAGGAATCGAAACACTCATAATGGTAAACAAACTAATTATTTTATCGATAATGGAATGCTTATACAGTGCGCTTATGATCCCTAATGGAATACTTAATCCTAAAATGAATACAAATGCCGCGGTAGCTAATTCAATGGTTGCGGGTAATTTAGCAAATAACTCATGTGCCACAGGCAATTTACTAACAAAGGATGTACCAAAATCTAGCTGTAAAACGCCTTTTACCCATAGCAGATATTGAATAAGAAAAGGTTTGTCTGTTCCAAGCTCTTCGCGTAATGTCTCAATGGCCTCTGTTGTTGGCGCAACTCTAGCCAATCTAAGAATAACCTCCGCAGGCTCCACTGGAACGAAACGAATAAATACAAAGGTCAGGATAGATACGCCTAATAATACAAAGGGCAATGTGAAAATTCTTTTTAAACAAAACATCCATAGCGATTCGTACATGCTGTCACTTCCTAGTCAATCCTATGATAAAAAGAGAGATGCCCTTGATAGACACACTCTCTCTTCTTCACTTATTTTTCTTTATCCATTTGTGCATAAGGAATATCATATTCAGATGCACGTGGAGCAAAATCCTTCATATATGGATGATAAATCACATTATTTGTTTCATAAGATATAGGATAAAATAGTGCTTGGTCATGGAATGTTGTTAAAATATCCGTATAAAGCTGAACGCGCTCTTTTTCATCTGTACCAATTAATAATTGGTGAATTTTGTTATCAATGTCTTTGGCATTTGGTAAGCCTAATTTCGCTTCATAGACACCGCTAGCATTTGGTGTAGCTGATTCATTAGCAAAGCTATGTGGATCTGTTGGTGGTCCATTTGTACGCCAGAAATTAATATCAACCTGATCATCCATTAACTTTTGAAGACCAACCATTACATCCGCGCCTTCTAAATTCAACTGTATCCCTATTTTTGCTAGTTCACCCTGCATTAATTCTGCCATTGGCTTTTGAATGGCATCTGTTGCAATATAGATTAAATCTAATGATAAAGGTTGTCCGTTTTTAGAACGAACTTTTTCACCCTTTTGTAGTGTCCATCCTGCTTCGTCTAGTAATTGTTGCGATTTTTCAGGATTATATATAAGTGGCGCTAAATTAATATTGGCATAAGGTATCGCATCCCAGAAAAGTGTATTGGCAACCTTTTCTGTTCCATGTGTAATACTGTCCACCATTTGCTCCTTATTGATGGCATATTGAATAGCTTGACGCACCTTTAATTCGGCTAACGGGCCAGAATGTGTATTGAACAGTAGTGCTTTCGTAGACAAAGGTTCAGAGGTAGCGGTTTTATATTTGCCACTATCTTTTAAATACGTATAGTTATCTAAACTAATAATGCCTCGACCATAAATTAAATCTAATTCTTCGTTTTCAAATGCCAACGAAATCGATTCTGAATCAGGGATTATTTTTACTTTTATTTGGTCTACGAGAGGTTTTTCTCCCCAATAGTTTTCGTTTCGACTAAATAAAGCATATTCATCCTTTTTGTAGTCCGTTAATACCCATGGACCAGTCCCAATAGGTGCTTTGATAGAATCCTTTGTTGCATCTCCTTGCGGGAACCCATTATCCCCTAAAAAACGGAAAGGTCTTACAAAGGCTAGCTCGTTTAAGACAGGGTAATAGGGTTCATCCAATTGCAAGCGAATGGTAAACTCGTCCACTTTTACGACCTCTACAATATGGTTAACCATGCCCATCCAAGAATGCATATCACGATTCGCTAATACTGCATCAAAGTTACGTATCACATTGTCTGCGTTAAAAGCAGTTCCATCTGAATACTTGACATCATCTCTTAAATGAAAAGTATAAGAAGTTTTATCTACTGAGATGTCCCAACTTTCTGCTAGTTTAGGCGTAACAGTTCCATCATCGTTATATTCAACCAATGATTCATAGACCATTGCTTGTGCAGTCATTTGATTTGGTAAATATGTATGGGGATTTAATGGACCCACATCTAAGGGCCACCCAATCGTTATCATTTTTTCGTCAGTTGCTTGTTTAGAAGCTGTTTTTTCCTTTTCATTGCTTGTGCAGCCAGCAAGTATGCTGAAAGTTAATACAAGCAAAAAAGGAAGTAAATACTTTGTCAATCTCATTTTCTGTCTCCTATCTCTGTTCGTGTTACAAAATGGATCTACAGACAGATTGAAAGAAGGCATAAAAAAAACCTTATTCTAAAAGAATAAGGACAGAAAAACTTACTATGAGTGAGCCTCCATCCATCTCCCTATCTTTCGTAGATCATCAATGAATCTTCTTACAAGTAGGTATTCTGGCTCATGAATCATTATTTTGCTCCCACCTCTTTTAGTGGTATCTGAAACAAAACTCCTCATTTACAGCTGCGGGACAGCATGGGATTTACACCCATTTTCCTTTTAATTAAGTGAAATATTTCTCACTCAAACTTGTAATGATTGCTATGAAATTAGTAATAAACATAACATGCTCGATTGTTCACGTCAATTTTATTTTCTGAATATAATATAAGCCTTTCATTTCTGTATAATCACAAAATTTATTAAGTAATTGTAGTTTTCGAATAAAGTTAGATCAAGGGGATTTTCTTCACAATATAATTGCCTGTCGTAAAGCTGCATAAATCCATCAAATTATATTAGGAAATTAATTATTTAAATGATGAATACAAAATATCTACATTAAGTACCAGACTTCCTGCAAACTAGCGAATCAGATTAAATACATCATTGACAGCTATTCAAACCCATCTCTCAAAAGGTTTAAGGTATGATTTATTCCCTTCTTTCGAGCTATAATTGAAACTCCAACAAACGGTTCAGTTCCAGACGATTCCGTTACTTTTTCAAAAAATTATAAGTTGGAAAATATGTGCCATGTAAACACTCAGAACATTATATCCTAGCACTTAACAAGTTCTTCCTTATTATTAATAAACTACTTTTTAGGGTGATTATATGAATCAAAAGAAAATAAGTGCCCTCCAGCTAATTATGTGATAGTTGGATTCCAAATCACTTTATGATTCAAAGGAGATTTTTTGTGTCTTTATATTAAGTTTAAAAAGGAATCTATTTTATCCCACATTAACGAGCAGTAATTTATTAACTCAACTTTCACAGAGCAAAATAGGAAGGCAGGCCTGATATAGCTTTGCAAGCCTTTAATCAAAGCTTTTTCCCTCACTTAGAGATTGCGCCAATGCAACAAACTTTTTTACTCCTTCACTTAGTTGCTTTTCATTTGCGTAAGAATAGCTCAAACGTATCCAGGATGATTGTTGTTTTAATGGATCAAAAACTTGACCTGGCACAAAGGATATAGATTGTTCGATACTTTTGGTTAATAATAATTCAGTTGGAATTTTATCTGGAAGCTGCACCCATAAATTAAGACCACCTTTTGGACTGGTCCATTTCCAATCTGTTACCTTCAGCTCTTTCTCCATGATTTCTTTTCGGATCTGTAGGGCGATCCGGATTTTCTCCAAGTGCTGCTGCAATCTTAGTGATGAAAAGTAATGGAGAAAAATTTTTTGATTGAGAAGTGGTGAGCCATTATCAGCTAACGATTTTACTGTTAGCAGTGAATTCATTAGTGATGATTGACAAATAACAGCTGCAATTCGCAAACCAGGTGAAATATATTTGCAAAAGCTTCGGATATAAATGACTGTGCCAGCAGTATCATATGTGTAAATTGGTGGCGGCGGGGCATGATCAAAATATATGTCGTGATAGGCATCGTCCTCAATTAATAGAAATCGATATTGTTCAGCTAACTCTACTAATTTTTTGCGCTGCTCGACAGAAACAGTATAACCAGTCGGGTTATGGAATGTGGGATTGAGATAAAATAGGCGTGGCTTGTATTGTTTAATATAGGTTTCAACCTGTTCTAAATCGTACCCCTCTGGATGGATATCAACCGTTATAATCTGTGCTCCTTGTGCTCTAAAAATATCAATCGCAGCACTATAGCTTGGACGTTCAAATAAAACGACGTCTCTTGGCTTAATAAAAATTTGAGCGATTAAGTGAATCGCTTGCTGTGAGCCAGAAGTGATTAACAGATCGTCTGCACCCAGATGAGTTTTATACTGATTGATAAAATATTGAGTAAGTGTTTCGCGTAGCTCTAAATCACCTTGCACAGTTGAGTAGGTTGCAAGTACTTTTGGATAAAGGTCAAACACTTCCTTCACGTAATCTGAAAAATAATGATTAGGCAAAAGATTTGGATCAATTAACGCCTGAGAAAAATGATAGGAAACAGGTGATTGATGGATTTCAGATAAATGATTTTTCTGTACGTATGCAGAAACAATTGGATTGTCCAGATCAAGATCTTTCGTTACAGTTGATTGGACAAAATAGCCTGCTTTATCTTTTACATAAACTTTGTCATGCTTTTTCAATAATTGATAAGCCTTTAAGACAGTTAATCGATGAACATTCATTGCAGTTGCTAATTGCCGGACTGAGGGAATCCTTTCATGTTCTTTCCATTCTTTCCGTTCTATTCTGTGCAGTACATAATCATATACTTTCTTAAAAAGATAGTCTCCATTTTGAATCGCTTTGCCCACATCGATTCCTCCTATTCAAAACGATTGTACCACGTTCTAATCTAATCTGTTCTATCTTTTTCAATCTGTTCTACTGCCCTTCTTTTATGATAGAAAAAGAGGAGGAGTTTTATATGGTTATTATTAATTATTTCTTTATGTGTTTGATTTTTGGAACGACATTTTTAGCGATTAAAATTGGTGTTGATGCAGGAGTACCTCCATTTTTATCAGCTGGACTTCGTTTTTTCATTGCTGGTTTGCTACTATTTAGTTTTATGGTTTGGAGAGAAAAAACGACAATAGGGTTTTTATTTCGGAAAGAAATGTTTTTTACAGGAGTAGGTTTAACCTTTGGGACGTTTGCCGCATTATATTGGGCAGAACAGTATGTGACATCAGGAATTGCAGCTGTCTTATCTGCTACAGGTCCAATGATGATCATAGTTATTCAGATATTCATATTGAAGCAAAAAGGAAATCGGAAATCATTCATTGGTTGTATAGTCGGAGTTATTGGTGTCACGCTCTTGATCTTACCTAGTTTTTCAATTGAGATTAGTCCCTTCTGGATGGTTGGTTGTTTCGCCATTATATTGGGTGAAGTTTTTTACGCATCTGGAACGATTTATACGAAGCATGTCATCCAAAAATTTGAAACGACATCCCCGATTGCTTTAAATGCAGCACAAATGATGCATGGTGGGGTTTTATTAATCATTTTATCTTTTTTTACTGAGAACATTCAGCTTGATTATCTTTTAAGCCCAGCTTCAATTGGCTCTCTACTTTATTTAACTATTATTGGTTCAATGATTGGCCATAGCATTTATTATTGGCTTGTCTCACGGACAAATCCTGTTTTTCCTTCTACATGGCTGTATATTTCACCAATCATTGCCGTTATACTAGGTGTTACCTTCTATCATGAATATATTTCTTGGCTAACAGGTATAGGAACTTTGACGATTATAGTAGGAACGATTTTAGTCAATTTCGAAACATTACGGAAGCTGTTTTGGAGGAAGGAGACTGTTCTTCAGGATATTAAAAATTAACCTGCTAAATTTTGTTCTGGTAAATTATAAATTTAATAATAAATAAGATAGCAGAAAAACTCGGAATTGAATTAGATTGTTGAAGTACAGCAAGAACTTCTATGAAGCAAATCTAAGTTAATAGCGTGTTTGTGCTATCCAATTAATTTTCAGGTTAGCTTTGGTAATGAGTAATTAGTGATACGCGTATATATTACAAAATTTGCTTTACTCTTTCGACTTTCTAATGTAACTAAACTTTTACATCGATAAAATCTAATGATAAAGGAGATTAAAGTGATGGAAATTTCTAAGGGAGTAGAGATGCTCCAGCTTGAATTTCACGGAAATATTATTCATCCCACTCTTTTATGGGATCAAGAAATGGCTGTTTTAATAGACACTGGGTTCCCTAGTCAATTTGAAGATTTACGGGTGGCAATGGAGAAGGTCGGGGTGTCGTTCGACAAGCTAAAAGTTATCATTTTAACGCATCAGGATATAGATCATATAGGTAGTCTTCCTGAGATATTACAGAAGTGTGGAAGCAATATTAAAGTATACGCTCACAAACTAGATAAGCCTTATATTCAGGGGGATTTACCTCTTTTGAAAGATGGTCACATAGAGAATCCACCAAAGGGAAAAGTGAATGATACCTTGATTGACAGCCAAGAACTGCCGTATTGTGGAGGGATTTGTATCATTCATACTCCTGGGCATACTCCTGGCCATATCAGCCTCTATTTGAAACAAAGTAAAACATTGATTGCTGGGGATTCGATGTACAGTGTGAACGGAATAATTGAGGGAATTCATGTCCCAACCGTACTGGATTTAAAAGAGGCCCGACTCTCTTTGAAGAAATACCTAGACCTCGACATTGAGTCTGTGGTTTGTTACCATGGAGGATTAAGTAAGGTAAATATTAATGATCAGATACAAAAAGTAATTTCATAATCAATTATGCCTCGGCATAATCGACTCTGGAAGCTTTAACTTCTATCAGCGGGTGTTTGAACACCCGCTGAAAATTCTACAACTTTCTTCAGTTATCAGTCACAATAATTGAACAACTGTTATTTTTAAATGATTAGAAACTCTATTTTAAAAAAAGTTAAGGAGTATTCAATAATGGAAAATAGTAATTTATTAAGGAATGACTTTATAATTATTACAGGTGGACCTGGCGCCGGTAAAACGACTCTATTAGATGAATTACAAAAAAATAATCATAAATATGTTCCTGAGGTTGCTAGGAAAATTATTCAAACACAGATTTCTTCCAATGGCGATGCGTTGCCTTGGGGAAATGTAACAAATTATCGTGATCTAATGTTGGATCAATCTATAGAAAGTTATATTTCAGCCTTGTCGAATCCTTTAGATCAACCTCTTTTTTTCGATCGGGGTATTCCAGATGTCCTTGCCTATTCACATTTAATAAAAATTCCTACTTCGGAAAAAATTGAAACTGCCGTCAAAAGATACAGATATAACAAAAGGGTATTTATTTTACCTCCTTGGAAGGACATATACAAAACTGATGATGAGAGAAAACAGGACTTTGAAGAAGCCGTCGAAACTTATAAAGTCATGTTTAGAACTTATGAGAAACTTGAATATGAGCTTATTGAGGTACCCAAAATAGGGGTGAAGCAAAGAGCAAGCTTTATACTTAAAAATATTATACCGTTAAGGCACTTTCAAAGTTAAGCGTTTGCCGCAAACGGGCAAGATTATTGAATAAAACTTTATTTTACCCAATCCAAAAAAGGATAGGGTTTTGTTATGGAAATATTTCGTTTTTAATGACTTATTATAACATTGACATTATCTAACTGTGGGTGGTGTCAGCTTCGCTAGTACTCCCTATTAGTTGCTTTACTTTACTCCCTTTGTTTAACCATTAATAGAACTTTGAATGGATTTTCCCAGAGTAGAGATTTCCCTTATTATTGCAGATTAAAAGCTTAATCCCCTTTTCAATTTCTTCTTCATCTCTTTCTAAGACGGCTCTCCTGTAAAAAGACAATAAAGTTATTTTTTTTATAACCTAAAACAAGTAACCCCATTCTAAATTTAGACCAGGGTTAAAATATAGTTGTTTAATTTTCGATATAAGATAGTTCACTGTACTAAAAAATACTACAATAAGATCGTTTGAAAATCTAAGGTTTTTTCAACAACAGCGCCCGATTGTTGAAGTACACAATGTTTTTATTCTTCAAAGTAAATTTGTACAATCGCGAATTGCCTATTTTCAATTTTTACGTCAACACTTATTTTTGCCTATTTTTCTCGAACAAAAGGGGGTTCAAGTAATTCCAATTTTCCTGATTAATTGTTTCTATAATCTCATTTTCGTTAACATATTTTGTTAATGTTAAATATTTTAATGGTTTTTCAGTAATTTTCACCATCTTTTTATCGCTAGTATATAGTTGCCAAACTGCCACCGTTACTGCTGAAACACCTCCATCACCCCACTCATAGAAATCAGAGAACATGAGAGAAAGCATTCCTGCAAATCCCATAAATATAGAAAATATTATTAATAGACGCCGTTTGGAAGATAATCTAGCATTTCTTAGTGCCAAACTATTTTTCTTATATTGTTCTTTTATATCATTCTTCACTTCTTGTTTTCCCCCTCTGTTTTAGTAAGATAAAGATATATTGCTTCGGCTATAATTTTTTCTGTAAATAGGATCCAATCAACATACTTTTATTACATAGGTTACAATTTTTCTTGATATTCTTTCTCCACTAAATGGTCCTTTAATGGAAAAAAACGCATTCTTTATTAAAGAATTGCGCCTGATTGTGGAATTTTATTTTTAAGGGAGAACTGTTGATAGCTTTGGCTAAAACGATTCTATTATTCACCTAAGGTTGTAACAGCAATGCTCCATACAATTAATACAAAAGATATTGTTAACCAAATTGTGTTAGCAGTAGTTGGTTGTTCTTTTTTTACTTTCTTTATTATTTCTACAAGGTTTATACAAAATATAATAGCTAAAATCGGCATTAAATAAACACTAATGAACACAAATACTATCATATATGAAACGTTCACCTCCATAATGATTATACCAGATTCCTACAATGTCACTTAGCTTTTATTAAAGAATATGGCCCTTTAAAAGAAAAAGACGCGTTCCTAAATAAATGCGCCCGTCAATGGAATAACTAAACTTCATTTTGTGGCTTTTAAGTGTGGTTCCAAACTTGTATTTGGGAACGTTATTTGTTTTAAATTTGCATTCTTTATAAAGTCATTTTGATTACTAAGGCTCAATTCTTCAAACAAAACCAATTAGTGCATCATTTGATTAAATATGTAAATTTGATAAATTGCAGGAACTCCAAACGCAAGAAAAAATGTAATGACAGCAAAAATTTTTGATTGTTTTATCAAGCGCTTATCGTCTTGTTTTAAATGTTCAAAATATGAAAGAATGAAATAAAGACACACAGCTAACATTAGAACTGTAAATATCCCCATGCCACTTCCTATTAGCCCGTTTAACGTAAATGAATCCATCTACAATCATTTCCTTTCTATTACTCAACGTTCAAATTATACTATTTATTTTTGCGGATTTTAAGCGTGGTTTTGTTACCTAACTTTCTTTTAGGAAAGTTTTTGAAATTATTTTGTATAATTTATACAACGATAAAATTCTGTTATAGTAACTTAGGGTTTCTAACTAATTCCTCCATATATATCACAATGAAATTCCATCTCTACGATATGTGAAGAAATAATACCACTTTGCGAGTATTTTCCTCCCACCGCAATTTTATATACAGTATTACCATCAATTAAAGACTCCTCATAGCCTAGTTGTGTCCAACTTCCATTAGTGTCCGCAGCTTCCGAAGAAATACCGTTAAATACTGAAAATAGTTGTCTTCCCTTTGATGTATTTTCGTTTAATTGTGTATCAAAAGAACCTTTAAAAATAATGTTTGCTTCTTTGGAACCTATTTTTAACGTTACTGTCTTCGGTACTGACATCGGATTATAACGTTCATTATTTTCTACAACAACAATTGACGCATTAGCTCGCTTTTTTGCTAGCTGTTCAAAGTCTTCTATTTCAATCCAATATTCATCAAGAAGATCTGTTATAGGCTCCAACTCTAGTTCAAAGCCTTCGTTATTTTCTGCATTTACTCTTTCTATGATAGCTACATATTTTTTATAATATTCTTGTTTTTGCTCTTGCGTTAAGTTCAAAGGAATCGGTTCTACTTCTTCTGTTTTTGTAGTATTAGCCTCGTTGTTAATTGTTCTGGAACGTTCAGTAGCCAACGATTCTGCTGTAGCTTCTGTGTTATCAGTTTCATCATTAATACAACCTGATAAAGCCAATGTTCCTAATAAAATGCTTATGTAAAAATATCTTTTCAACATTTCCACCCCATTTAATATTATTAAAAAAGTTAATTTAATAATACCATAAATGGATTTTATCGGGTTTTAAGTGTTTTAAATTCCCAAAGCGTCGTTTGGAAACATATCATAAAAGGTTGTTATTCAATAATATGGCCCGATTGTCGAATAAGAAAAAAGCCTACATATCAACACAGGATTTTTAATCAAACTTTTTTATAAAACTATACCTGCTGAGGGACCTAGCTTGATCGATGTGCTCATAAAGATTAAAATCAATGACTCATTATTATTATTTTCTTCCAATTCAAATTGTTTTTTATTGAATATATAGTGTTCCTTGCAAGGCCGGTTTCTCGATGAATATTCATGACTTTTTGCTTTAATAATTGGACTACTACGTTATATATAAGACGATCCTTGCCCTTTGCTTCAGCATGATACTTTTTAGTCTTACCCTTGAAAGCTCCACGTTCTTTTGCAAGAGCAATTCCTTCTCGCTGGGCTGCTTTTATCCTTACCCCTTCTTCTATCTGTCACTTTAGGAGTTATTTTGCACATCCAACTTGAGGTAGTGTCAGGAACTGTATATTTACAACGTTAAGGAAATTACAATATTAAAAAGTCTAATTTCTCAGTATTAAAATTGAGAAATTAGGCTTTTTTCGTTTCAAGAATTGCGCCCGATTGTTGAACAGCATTTTCTGTTTTCCAAAACCTTTTTTTGGGAACATTTTATAGTTTTACTATGTATAGGTTATAAATTTTTGTTGTACTAAATTATGCACAACACTAAAAAATCTGTGTATAATGCTTAATTATTTGAAATTCAAGCTCTCTAATAATTATATTTGTTTCTGCATCTAAAATTTTTATTTCAATTATTGTCTTGTCCCATTCTTCTAAATATGAGCGCTTTACGCATTTTTGAAAACTTCTAACCCCAGAAAATTTATCTAAATACAGAAGTTTTTCAGAAGATAGATTATAGATACTGTCATCAATTTGCCATTGACCGAATTGAATATTTATATTTCTATCAATTTTATTTTGTGTATCAAAATTTAAAAACATTTCTTCAGTCTCTTCGTTAAAGTAAATACAGGTTATTTTTAGATAAAAATCGCTATCACTTATCAACAACAGTTGTATACCATCGTGGTCCTTTTCTTCACCAACAAATTCCTGCCACTGTTCTTTAGTCCACGATTCCATTTTAGTTGTATCATATGTTCTCATTGGTAAAACGACGTTAATAATTTCTCTTGACATTCCCAAGCACAACCTCCCTAATATTTGGTATTTAAATTGTATCATACTCGAAGATATAGGTCCCAGGGGTTGTTTAGTTAACTTTCATAAAAGAATGTTATTCAACAATATAGCCCTTTAATAAAAAATACGCATCTCTTTATTAAAGAAATGCGCCCGATTGTGGGAGATCATAAGCATATTTCTTGTTTAACTATAGCCCTCTGTTACTTCAATAAGTACATACTTTTTTTCAATAAAGGTAATAATACAATTGATTATATAAAGATCTTATAGAGGTGTATTTAGGAAAATGAAAAAGATATTACTCGTTTTTATCCTCTCCCTTGCTCTAATCACATCTTTTCAAACAAGAACCGTTTCATTTTCTGAACCCACGGAGGATTCTAACGAGCTTAGATTACAGGATATGCTTATGCTAATGCTTACTCCTTATATTGAAAAAGATTTGAATAGCTATTATTATCCGAAGATTTTAAAGGATTTTTCACCTCAGGTTACTCCATGGAAAATTGAAGTTATTGAAACTAGAAGAGTAAATAATTTTCGTGGCTTTATATTGCAAATTACATTTGAAATTGAACCTACAGGCAGTCAGTATAATCCTGTAGGGAAGGATCGAATGACCTATGAAATATCTTATGGGCCTGATGTTAAATTGATAAATCACACTCACCTAAAGACGTATAAATATCCACCAGAATAATTTGTGGTTTTGGAATATAGTTTGATTAGAAAAAACTCACAACTTCTTGTTTAATTATTATAATGATAAAAAAGTTCCGAAAAACACTTTGCGAGCTTGCACTAACTAAATCCTGTTACATTTTTTTGAATACCCTGTGATCATTTACTTTAAACAGCTTCAGATCTATTACCCTCTTCATCCTATGAATTAGTCATTTACTTTTTCCTTACAAAAGAAAAAACATCCTATGTAAGCGAGCAGACTAGTCCAATTTTGAAATGGATAGTTTGAACATTTACATAGAGTGTTTTAAGTACTTCTATATAGATGGTTGAGGTTATGAAAGATATTTAATGACGTTTTTTATGTTTAGACAGTTTTTTATGTTTAGACAGCTTTTTATGCTTATGCTTGTAACGCCTCAATTGTTTGAGCTACTTGCTCTTCTGTTAAATTGTGACGCACAATGTAGCGGTTGCGAGCATGCTTTGTACATTCGATTGTACAGCCACCTAAATGCTTTGCTTCATTTTCTTCAGATGCGATGATTTGTTTGTTACATTCAGGATTTGCACAGTTAATGTAACGTTCACAAGGTTCGCCGTCATAGTGATCACGACCGATAATCACATGCTCTACTTGATTGATCGGCACCGTTAAACGCTCATCAAACACGTACATTTGACCGTCCCATAATTGGCCTTTCGCAACAGAGTCTTTTCCGTATGTTGCAACACCGCCGTGTAATTGACCGACATCGCCAAAGCCTTCACGTTTCATCCAGCCCGAAAACTTCTCACAACGAATCCCACCCGTGCAATATGTTAAAACATTTTTCCCTTCGAATAGCTCGCGGTTTGCACGTACCCATTCCGGTGTATCACGGAAGTTTTGTACATCTGGTCGAATCGCGCCACGAAAATGGCCGACATCGTATTCATATGTGTTACGCACATCTAATACTACTGTATTTTCATCTTGCATTTCAGCAAGGAATTGTTCTGGTGACAGGTATCGACCTGTTAATTCATGTGGGTTTACATCTTCTTCTAAGCCTAAGTTTACTAACTCAGGTCGTGGGCGTACGTGCATTTTTTTGAATGTATGCCCATCTACCGCATCAATTTTGAAGACAATGCCTTCAAATAATGAGTCAGCTTGCATGTTTGCCATGTATTGCTCTGTTTGCTCAATCGTACCTGAAACAGTACCGTTAATGCCCTCATTGGCTACTAAAATACGACCTTTTAAACCGATTTCTTTACACATTGCTAAGTGCGTTGCTGAAAACGCAGCTGGATCTTCAATCTTCGTGTAATGGTAATATAATAAAACTTGATAATTCATTGTTTTCCACCTATCATTTCAATATTTGCAGGATATTCCTGATAGTGTCTATTACGACCTATTAAACATAAAGGATAATCATTTAATATGCTATCGGTAATTAGACTGAAATGGGTATAAATATAGTTTTTAAAGAATTTGTGAAGTGGTCAGCGAACCTTTTTTATAATGAAGTGTTATTCCACAATCTGGCCCTTTTCATGAATAAAGACGCTTTCCTTATTACGGAAAAGCGCCAGTTACTTTAAGTACATTTCTTCACAAACTTTTCGTTTTAACAATCAGATAATGCTTGGAATTTCTTAACCATACTTTTTTTAGATAATAGCGAAATACACTCAGAATGTAGAGTACACTATCCATCATAATAGTTGGGAATAAAGGCTGGAATTTAGCTGAATAAAATGTTGAATAACTTTATTTCCATAAATTATTTGAGATATGGTTCAACCAAATTCATTAGTAATATATATGTGTAATACTTAAATTCCATTTTTATGTATAATAAAGTTATGAAAAAATAAAGATGTCTATTATGGAGATTGTATTATGTCAAAAAATGATTCTACCAATTTCGTTTTACATGCAAAAAGTGACCAATTTTACTGGGAAGGAGTTGGCCAACTGTCCATAAAAACATTTTCTAATGGTAAAGCCCATTATAAGACTAATAAAGGCATGTTTGCTGTTGAAGAAAGTAGATACCTGCTCCTTAATGAAGGTTCGTACACAATTTCAATTGATGAAACAAAGGAAGTGGAATCTTTTTGTGTTTTCTTTAAAGATGGGTTTGCATCTGAAGTCTTTAAAACATTAAAAGAAACAAGCGATAATCTTCTCAGCGATCCATTCATGAATACAAGTTCCATTTCCTTTTTTGATAAAACCTATCATAAAAATAATACTTTATCTATTCAACTTAAAGCTTTTAAACATATTTTACCTAGTCTCGAAATTAATTCTATTGGTTATGAAGAACTATTTCATAAATTAATGCAATCTATTTTGAATGAACATTTTAATACGTATAAGGAAGTTGAATCTTTAAGTGCAATACGTACTTCTACGCGTGAAGAATTATATAGAAGGATATGTATAGCTCATGATTATATAAGAGCCTATTATGACAAAACCATTAAATTAGATGACATTTCACGCATTGCTTGTCTATCTCCAAATCATTTATTAAGAACATATACACAAATATATGGTAAAACTCCTCATCAGCATATTTCAGAGTTTAGAATAATAAAAGCAAAACAACTTTTAGCAGAATTAAGTAATAATATGACCGATATTACCTTTAAACTCGGATTTCAAAATCCTGTATCTTTTAGCAAAATGTTTAAGCAACATGTTGGCATATCTCCTAATGAATATCGAAAAAAGGTGATATTGGATAAGAAAAATTAGTTAAAATAATTTATTCTTTTTATAATCTGATATTTTGAAGGGGAAAAGTATTATGGAAAATAAAACAATCAAAAAGATTGGACAAATCGGAGTACCTGTAAAAGATTTAAATAGAGCAATAGATTTTTATAAAGAAAAATTAGGTCTCTCGCTTTTGTTCAACACTAATAATATGGCATTCTTTGAATGCAATGGATTGCAGCTCATGTTAACACTTCCAGAAAAAGAGGAATTCGCGCTTTTAAGCTCAGTAATTTATTATGAAGTAAGTAATATTAAAGATACTTATGAGCGCTTATTAGGTAAAGAAGTTACTTTTATCGACGAACCACATGTTGTGGCTAAAATGGGACAAACAGAAACATGGATGGTATTTTTTAAGGATACAGAAGATAATACTCATGCATTGATGAGTGAAGTACAAGTTTAAGAAAAACAAAAGGAGACCGTCTAAATAACATGAACGGTCTCCTTCTTTTTATGTTAACCTATGTAAACTTCATAATCTAGAGGGATTTTCACTCTTGCTTTATCACTATTTGTAATACGGTTCATCTTGCTTTATGTGAAACCAACGTTATTTATTCAACAATCTGGTCCATAATGCAAATGAGCGCTGATTCTTGTTACAGAAGCGCGCCCGATTGTTGAATTAGTCTATAAACTAAGCTTTATAACTTCAACAAAAAAAGCCTTTAATCCTTTTTAAACAACAAGAAAAAACGAATTTTAAAATCAAAATCCGTTCTTCGTAAATTCTTATACTAACTCTAACACAATGTTTGGAGTATATGTGTGAACACATTGGCGCTGATGTGTTTAACTATATTAGCTAAGTTCCTATTTAGTTGAAGAAGAAGGTGTTATGACGTAATCAAAAGCGTTCCATCGTTAAATCAGTATTTACCGAAACCGCAGCTTTATTACCTTTAGCAGCTGAAATCATTAAAGAGGATGGTTTAGATCTTTCGATTTCCCCTGCAATATATACATTTTTTTGGGTTGTTCTACCAACACCATCTGTTATAACTTTTCCATTTTCATGAATTTCACAGCCAAGCTTCTCAGCAAATTGATTTGGGCGATAATAAGATGGGGCAACAAATCCACCCGATCTTATAATTGTTGCTCCTGTTTCAAACACTACTTTTTGTAAGTAGCCATCATTACCTATTAAGTCTTTTATCCTTTCCGATATAATTTTGATATTGTGTTTTTGTAACTCTATTTTTCCTTCTTTAGATAATTGAACTCCATTCGTTAAAACAACCAAATCCTGCGACCAATTATAAATTAACTTAGTCAAATGCAGTACATGCTCTTCTTTTTCTGCAATAACCACTAATGGCTTATCTTTTTGCTCCCAGCCATCACAATACGGACAACTAAATAGACTTTTCCCATAAAACTTTCTTATACTTGCTATAGTAAATATTTCTTGAATACCGGTGGCGAGTATTATTTTTTCTGAAACAAATTCCTGACTAGTAGATGTTTTGACAGTAAATCGCTCTTTACCTATATCCTTTATGATTTCAGTAACTGTTGCAGTAAAATATGATACGGACGGGTAATTCTCCAACTCTTTTAATGCTATTTCTTTAAACGCTTGTGGTTTTATCCCATCTCGAGTAATAAATCCATGTGACGCTTGTGTCACTCTATTCCTATTCGTTCCATCGTCAAATAATGCAATGTTTCTCCTAGCCCTTCCTAAAGTTAAGCTAGCACTTAACCCAGAAGGACCTCCACCTATAATGATACAATCAAGGACATTCATTTTTTTTACCTCCGTATTGATTTTGTTTTATTTTGAATTGATATTTGCAAAAGAGAACTACATTATTTCCCACATCATGGATTTCCATTCTTTACACACTAATATTAAATATGAAAAGAAGTGACGGTGTGTTTAGCGACAACAGGGGACATTGCTTTTATTTTTATTCCTAAATCTGAACATCAATAGTATAGTGAGACTACCAAAAAATCATTCATGAATAATAAGTTGTCAAATCAAAAAGGATCAATTTATCGTTATTGAAAAAATGACCCTATTTCATATCGAATTATTCAGTTTAATTCCAACTAATCAACCTCTTCACAATGTGCGGAGTGTATGTGGCAACACATGGGTGCTAGTGGGTTATATAGACTTAGTTCCTATTTTAGTGGGATCGAGTCTATTTTTCTTATACATATTCAACTTTAGTTTCCTCAACTGAAATACTCTATAGTTAAAGAAGGAATCAGACGCTTATTCCACAATCTGGCCCTATTACTGAAAAAGGTACAATTCCAATTCAAGAATTGTGCCCTTTAATGGAGTAATGTAGGTTCATCTATTAGCTCGGCTAGTAAAAGAAAAGATGTTTTTCAGGTATTAAAAAATTTACGATAAAATAAATCTCAAGCTATACTGGATTAAATAAAAACAAAAAGGCTGTTCAATCGGAGAACGTTTTGAATAGCATTCTTCTTATTCCCTAAGCCATTTCAGTTTTACATCATCCTCTAAACAACCGAGCTGATCGAAATGGCTTGCTATAATGCCAAAATACATATTTTCATCTGTGCTTACATCGACTTTACGTAGCGCATCATTAACGATATATGCAGCATCCTCTCCTAGTGCAAAAATTGTGTTGAAGACACATACTCGTATATTTTGGTCTAAATCAAACATAGCAAATAACAACTCATCAGTCGAAATAGGCTCACTAAAATGAGCATATGGATCTTCATAAGTAGCACAATAAATTCGCTCTCTTGCCTCCTCAAAGGTATCACCTAGTAATACCCCTCCAGCAAAAATCCCATTATCCGTTTGCGAAAGAGTAGCCAAATCAATCTCTACAAAGTGCATATCTTTTACAATATAGTATTTGTCATCTAGGTTTAGCGCAATAACATAATCATCCCACGTAGCGACTTCTCCCGGTTCAATATAAACTGCAGGACGATACAAGTATTTTGCTGTCACATCTTTGAAGAAAATCGTCCATTCAGCATAAGGGCTACCAAAACTAGATAAAACTCGTAATGCAAATCTACCTTCGATCTTTATTAGTTCGTCATACACGTAATCGCCTTCAAGATTACCTTCTGTTTGTGCATCATGAAAAACTAACTGCACAATTGACTCGACTGTAAACCCGTTACTCATATCTAATAGAAGCGTAAAATTATTTCCTTGTTGCTCAGCATTTAAAATTTTACCATCATGAAATGATTGTGAAAAAACGGTTTGTGCAAACGGATTAAAGCGTTCAACAATTGCTTCACGCTTTTCATAAATAGTATTACTCTTAGTTGTGAACTGCTCAATTGTCACATTGCACCATTCTTCAAACTCTTCCATTAAAGTATCATTTCGAAATAAAGTTCGTTCAATAATTCCAGACTGAAAATTTTTGGGTAAGACATCTATATACTCGGCTAAATGCTCATATAAATGATCTTCAAATTCAGCATCGAACTCTTTCAATTTCCAATCTAACCTTTTCAAATAGAAAAAGCACATTTCTTGCTGCAGAATTGCGCATGATTGTTAGGTTACTTCATAATAAAATTTACAATAATTCAAGTACGATTCCCACATAACAATCAATTCAATATATAAAACAATAATAATATAATAAAAAACAAAATAAATTTATTGATAATCGATAAATATTGTATTAAATCAAATAATCATTAAATCAGTGAGGTGCTTTAAATGAATGGTAAACTAGGTTCAACTTTTTTCTTAAAGGTTGTTGCTTTTCTTACTGGAATTGCGGTACTTGCCGTGTGTATATTTTTGTTGCCTGAAGCAGCCAGAAGAGATGCTATAGCCCGTCCAGGAGATTACTCGATATATCCATTGTTAATATGTGCGTATGGAGTATGCATTACGTTTTCCGTAGCTTTGTATCAAGCATATAAACTATTGAGTTATATTGATAGTAACAACGCTTTTTCCGAGTTATCCCTTAAATCCTTGAAGGTTATAAAAAAATGCGCTTTTACAATTATTTTCTTAATTTTATTAGTGATAGTATACTTAAGGGTGTATGCCATGTTCACGGGTGATGACCCAGCAGGTCCAATAGCACTTGGACTAATAGGGATATTAGCAACAGCTATCATCGCTGCCATTATGGACGTACTTCAAAAGCCATTAAAAAATATCCTAGAAAAAAAGAAATAAATATGTAGATGTTTATTTTGCAGGTATAATATCTCCTTTCCCTATTAAATTAAATGGCTCTTAAATGAAAAAATGGGCCTATTCTTTTTCAAGAATTGCGCCCTTTTGTTTAACAACTATAATTGATTTATTGCTTCATTAACTGCCCAGCTTTGATGTTCGTGGAATAAGTTTTTTATTGCCTGGATTGGTTCAATCCATTTAAGGAAATGTTCTTTTTCCTTTGGTTTATTTATTTGCATACCCATATCGCATAAATAAAAATAACCTTCGCTAAGGTAATATTTATTTTCATTTGTGGAATAAAAATATCTTCTGGCATACCCTACAAAATTACCTATTTCAATATCCACCCCCATTTCTTCAAGGGCTTCTCTTTTTAAACATTCTTCATGAGTCTCATTATTTTCAATTCCGCCGCCTGGAAGAAAATACTTTCCATCAATTGTTTGAATAATCCCTATATTTTCTTTATGACTATCGAACATTAAACAATAAACAGCAGGTCTCCTTATGTATTCTATATCTTCTTTCTTTTTACCGAATGTGATAATATCCATAATTTAATCTCCCCCCGTCCATTTTTCGATTTTAACATAAATATCCAATATTCATATATGAGTTATTCAACAATGTGGTCCGATTGTTGAGTAACATGACTGGCGTTTTTAAAAAACTTTATTATCTCTGTTCATCTCTCCCATGATTTTTCATAAATAATTGTAAAGTATGTTGACCTATAAACATAAGAAACTTATTCATCTTAAGTTGAATGAAATATGAAAAATAGGACATATTTCCCTGTATATCTAAATTTTGCATATATTTTTAGTGAATTTACCCATAATTATTGCAGATATTTTACACAGATAAAATTAAGGTTTCAAAATCACTGTGAAGGAATAATCAGTAATATTATTGAAAAATCATGCTTATATTTTTCATGCTATTCTTACTCTTATCAAAGGCAAAAGCTATTTGAAAGGAGTAAGTTTAATTGAAAAAGAAATGGTTACTACCAATTTTTGCATCTTTTGCACTCTTCACAGGAATGGGTATAAATGACGCAAAAGCAGCGACAATAACAGATTTATCAAATACAGCAAAAACATACATTGGAGCCCCGTATAAATATGGAGGAACAGATATTAAGACAGGTGTGGATTGCTCAGCATATACACAATTGGTTTTTTCTAAGTTAGGAATTACATTAGAACGTACATCTAAAGCTCAGTATCAACAAGGTTCTTCTATATCAAAAGACAATTTAAAGACAGGTGATCTTGTATTTTTTAATACGTCAGGAGACGGTGTTTCACATGTTGGGATATACATAGGTGATAGCAATTTTATTTCTGCAACTACAAGTTCTGGGGTTAAAATAGATAAAATTAATGACCCTTATTACTGGGGATCTCGTTACATGGGGGCAAAACGTATTGCAAGCTTCTCTGAAAATGACAATGGCGAAGTAAAAAACGCAGAAATAGACTTTAGTATTTATGCGTCACGCGGAGAGGTTGCTCTTCGATTAGCTGAAATATTACATTTAGATACAAGTGATACAAATTCAAGTTTCCCTGATGTTAAACCATCATCTAAATATGCAGGTGCTGCTGTGGCATTAAAGAAAATTGGTGTCTTTACTGGTGATGAAAATGGAAAATTTAATCCAAGCTCATCTATTACACGAGGTCAACTATCTAAGGTTTTAGTGGAAGCATTTAAACTAAAACAACAAGGAAACGCACAGGGGTTCGCAGACGTTCTAAGTACACATTGGGCCTCTAATTATGTAGATATTCTTTCTTCCAATAAAATTACGATAGGTAAGGGAGACGGAACATATGGGGTAAACGATAATGTAACATTGGTTCAATTAGATACTTTTATCCAACGATTAACCAAATAATTTATAAAATGGCGACTCATGTATGATTGAGACGCCATTTCCTGTAGTATTGTTCTAACTAATTTGTATTTAACTTTAAGCTTGTTAATCCAATACAATATAACATGATTGCTTGTTGCACATAAATCAAGTTCTTTTTAAATTGATATCCAACAAAATAATCTGATGAAATAGCGTCCTCACTAACCTCTTCATTTCTAAAAAATGGAGGACAAGGATTTAATATTGCATGTGGTTTAGCTTCTTTCAGTCTATCTAAAGTAATTTGATATTTATTTATATAGTTATTTGTCCTTAAATCTTCTGGTAATGAATCCGTCAATATTACATCACTTGATACTAATACATTGTCTAGCTCTGTATAAAATATATAATTAGAGGTGTCCTTACATATTTCGTATCCAGGTTTACAAACATGGTTGAATTTTAGATTCATTACTTTTGCAATATTCATCCACGATTTTGCTATATTACTTGCAGGTCCAACGAATGTATATACTAGATCTTTGGGATTTAACTTTAACTTACTTATAGAATAGAAATCAGCTAATATTTCGCAAGGATGATTTTGAGCTGTCATAGCATTTATGATGGGGATAGTTGTATATGTTGATAATTCGTAGATTTTAGAGAAATCTGTATGTCTTACAATAATACCGTCCACCCAGTTTTCGATATATTTAATAACATCTTCTAGTTCCTCTCTTTTATCAAGACTTTCTGGCGGAAATAAAATACACTCTCCCCCTAAATCTTTTATCCCCTTCTCGAAGGCAATTCTCGTTCTTATACTCGTTTCAGGAAAAAATAACACAAAAGTTTTTCCTTTTAGCGGTTTTATTCCTTTGTGATGAATAAGCTGATCTGTTAAATGAAAAATCTCGGTTATTTGATATTCAGATAAATCATCGATACTTAATAAGTTCAAAAAATCCCTCCTTATTTCATTGTTTTATTGCATAATAATACATAAATAATGATTATTATGCAATAAAATCATACAAGAAAAACCTCCAATAGTGAAAAAATGGAGGTTTCATTATTCAACATCTTACATATTTACGTTTGAAACCTAACCTCCCCTTACCTACCTCTTTCTGTATATTTTCATAAGCGTGTAGAATAGTGCTTTTTTTCTTGTCCCGTTTGAGTTCGACTGGACCTACTGCTTTCGCAATCTCGATCGCCAAACCATGTAGAGGCACATAGGAAATTCCGACAGTATATAGAAAATTATTCATAGCTGATTTCGCTCGCTCTGGAGCAATGTGAATCGTACTTTTCACTATTTCAAGCATGTTGGCAATTTTACTCTCTGAAAACTCAACATCTGAGCGATTTCCTAAAAGCCAACAGTAACAGCTCCAACCAGCTGACATTCTTAGCTCTTCCCCACTAGCAATCCATTGATCTGCAACCTCTTGTGCAATATCTGCTTCCGCCAATGTTACGGCTACCACATAATCAGACAGCATATAAAAATATGCCAAATCCATCCAACGATTATAATCTGTCACAGTCATTGCATTTGAATCTGCAATAATGCCTGCAAAGTACATAGCATCATAGTTGCCTGTGGCATAAAGTTCTTCTGCTAATGCTTGATTCATTTTTATTTTCTTTGCTATCGGCTTCATAGCACCTGTTGCCACGCCAAAAAGTGGCTCATGTGCACCATTGGACATGTACATTTTTTTCGTCCGTTCCTTACCGAGGGCTTCAAGCTCCTGCATAACCATTTCTACATTCATCTTTTGCACTTCCTTTTTTATGATTATCCTTAGCGCCTTATTCTTGTTTAAATGAGGGTAAGGATGAACTCTTCAACTTCTTCGCCGCGTGTATTAGAAAATCCGATGTCCTCACCAGTTATCATGAATCCACATGTCTTTAGAACCTTAAGAGATCCTACATTGTCTTTCGCGGCACGAGCATAAAGAGGGCGAATTGAAATGAGGTTTAGAAAATCTTGTAAAGCATTAGTTGCTATTCCTTTTCCCCAATATTCCTTGCCAATCCAATAGCTAATTTCTGGTTTACCAAACTGCTCGAAACATAGAATATGCCCAACTACATTATTATTGACAATGATCGTTTGCTTAATAATATCCTTATCATTAAGAATTTTGTTCCAGTGTGTAGAAAAGCCAATCCAATCATTAGGGTCTTTTCTCGTAAATGCAGCCATATGGTTTGGCTTCACCGTTCTGTTGGTGTTTAAAAAAATGGGAAGATCATCCAAAATCACATTTCGAAGCATTATATTACTCATTATCCTTCCCCTTTGTCGTTTCACCCTTATTTTAACGAACGTACATTCTAATTTCAATGGATTTGTAAAATACTAATTTCATTCTCAAAACTCTTATCAATATGCCGCATAATAGCTAGATTGTTTACCTAACATCCATTGAATAATTGCCTACATGTAATCTCGACCACAGTAGATTAAAAAATTTCTCGTAAATTGTACTGACTTAAAACTTAAACTTGCTGTTTCATCCTTTTTTTAGTTGGAACAAATAGCGTTAAAACAAATGCAATAATCGCTAGGATGGTCATAAAATAATAGGCATCACTTGAGCCTAAAATGGAAGCAAGTGTGCGAATAGCTTCAACTGTAGTATTAGGTGCTTCTGCTAGCAATGTTTTCGCATGATTTGTCGTTTGTGCTGTAAAAATGGTAATAACTACTGCAGCTCCAATTGCACCTGAAATTTGGCGCAAGGTATTATTGACTGCAGTACCATGTGTTACAAGGGTTTTCGGTAAGGCATTCAAACCAGCTGTGTTCAATGGCATTGTGATAAAGCTTAATCCAATACGTAGGAAAATAGTACGTAGCATTAAAAAGGTAAAGGAAGTTGTTTCCGTTAAATCTGTAACTACCCACATGGAAGGAATAATAAAAATCAAACCAATCATAAATAGCGGCTTTGCACCAAAACGGTCATACATTTTTCCTGTAACAGGTGACATAAAGGCGTTTACAAGAGCACCAGGTAATAATAATAAACCAGCGTCTAATGCAGTGAATCCTCTTCCGTTTTGTAAATAAATTGGTAATAAAATCATATCCGCGTACATCATCATTGTGACAATCATATTGATGATAGATGTTAACGTGAATACTTTATTTTGAAAAACGGACAAGTTTAGAAGCGGATCACTGGATTTAATTTGTCGAAGGCAGAATATGGCTATCGTTAAGATTCCCACAAATATTGAAACGATGACGACTTTATCATCCCAACCATGGCTTCCTGCATTACTAAAACCATATAAAATAAGACCAAAGCCAATGGTTGATAAAATAACACTCACTACATCTAACTTAGTTTTTGCTGTTTCAGAGACATTGATTAAATATTTTAATGCCATTAAAATGATTATCACAACTAATGGAATAAGACCGATAAATAACCAACGCCATGAATAATAATCAATAATAAAACCTGCTAATGTTGGTGCAATTGCTGGTGCGAAAATCATGGCAAGACCTATTAATCCCATCATACTGCCTCTTTTTTCAGAAGGAAAAATAAACATTACTATGCTCATAAGCAAGGGCATAATAATTCCTGCACCAATCGCTTGAATCATACGACCAATTAGTAAAGTAGCAAAGTTTGGTGCTACTGCACAAAAAATAGAGCCTACTAATAAAAACAGCATAGAGCTAATAAATAATTGGCGTGTTGAAAAGCGTCTCATTAAGTAGGCAGTGATTGGGACTAGCACCCCGTTTACCAACATAAAGCCAGTCGATAACCACTGAACGGTTGTAGCAGAAACAGAAAATACGACCATTAAATTACTTAAGGCAACGTTTAACAGTGTTTGATTTAATGTAGATAAAAAACACCCTAAAATTAAGACTGTTAATAATACTTTTTTATTGATTGTTTCTGACATTACATAATTCCTCTTTCTACTTGTTTTATTAACACTGTGTCAATAAAATAGATAATAACATTTTTATTTTTTGATGCCTATTTACAATTTTTCAAGAAGTGTTAATTAAACAACAGATTTTAAAAAACTATTAATGAAGTTTGTATTTAATAGATAAAGGAGAATGAAATTGACCACACAAAAAAAACAAGATCCGCGAGCTATTCGCTCAAAACGGGTGTTTAAAGAAGCTGTTGTAGATATATTAATTGAAGACTCGGATATTTCAAAACTGACTGTCCAAAAGATAGCCAAACGTGCTGAGTTAAATCGAGCAACTTTTTATTTGCATTTTATGGATATAAATGATTTATTAAAACAGGTAGTTTACGATATTTTCGACGACCTGTCGTTAAAAATAGCTCCGACTTTACAAATTGATAACTTAAATAATCAAGAGCAGTTAATGACGTTTTTAGATTTTTTTTATATGCATCGAAAAATTTTAGCAGTCCTCTTTGAGCACCCTGGTTTCAAAAGGAAATTTCATAGTATGCTAACAGATTTGATTGTAATTCGACGCGAAAGGGATTTTACGGAAAAAACCTTATCAATGGATATTCTCGCATCTTCCGTATTGGGGATAATTATGTGGTGGCTCAAAGATGGGATTCATTTTAGCTCTGAATATATTGCTGATCAAATTATTGAGTTATATCGCTGATCATCCATATCTCAACAAAAAAGAGGCTGGGACAGAACTCGATTATTTTGAAAAATAGCGAAAACAGATAATAACTTTTTCGCTTCAATGAGTAGAGTGTTCCTTCCTAAATCAAAAAAATGTTAGACCGAAATACAATCGGTCTAACATTTTTTCTTTTTGTCCCAGCCTCTTTTAAGTATGTCTTACGCTATGCTAGTGTATTAGAGATTGCAAATACATTATTTTGGGGATATCCATTCATATTGAATGTCAGGTAAATTTTCTTCATTTTCATGTCCCCTACCTATGATTTTAAAACCATGTTTTTCATAAAATCGTTGTGCATTTTCATTTACTTCAAAAGTGGATAAGGTTAATCTCCCGCATGAATGTGTCTTTACTTTATCTAGTAATATTTGACCGATACCGATTCCTTGATAATCTATATGAATATATAATTGGCTTATTTCCCTTTTATTATATGCAATCATTCCAACTACTATTTCATCTATTAACGCTATATCTATTTGAAACTGTTCAGGTAATAGATGATTTAAAAAGTAAACATGATTGTCAAAGCTATGAATTTCTTTCTGTCCAATAGCCTGTTCCTTACTATCTCGCCACATAGCTACCGTTTGTTCGGCGTATTTGGATTTATAAGGAGTAATGATGATTTGGTATTGGTTCACTTCAATCTCCACCCTTTGGACTGACAATTTTTCTACTCCCCTTGAACGTCTATCCCTTGATTAGGTTTGACTCTTTTAATAAAGAATGCAAGAATAAGGGCGATCACCGTAATCAATGTTGAAATAAAGAAAGTAATATTAATACCATGTAACATAGCTTCATTCATAATTTGTTGTTGTACTTCAGCTGCAGCTTGTGTAGATGATTGGGTTGCATTGGCACTCATATTGTTCATAGCTTTAGCAGCTAATTCCTCTGCTTTTACAGTCGTTATATTGTTCATGACGGTAATCAATACCGCAGAACCTATAGCACCAGACACCTGCTGTAATGTATTGTTCATCGCTGTTCCGTGTGGATTATTATAGGCTGGTAACTGATTTAAACCATTTGTCATTACTGGCATCATAACCATTGACATCCCAAACATACGTAGAGTATAGAGCAGCACAAGCGTAGAATACGCAGTATGCAGACCGATTTTACTAAAGTAATAAGTTGTTATAATGGTAATGGTCAACCCAATTACGGCCAGGGTTCTTGCTCCGTATTTATCAAAGAGTTTCCCTGTAATTGGGGACATTATCCCCATGACAATAGCGCCAGGAAGCATTAACAGGCCAGAATCCATTGGTGAAATCCCACGAATTGTTTGTACATAAATCGGCATTAGAATCATTGCTGAGAACATCGCAACCGAAATAACGATTGAAATGGTTGTTGATAAGGCGAACATTGGATATTTGAAAATACGAAACTCAAGCATGGGCTCATCCATTCTTAGTTGACGAAGGATAAAAGAAATCAAAGCAAGTGTACCAATGATAATCGTACCGTAGACGAGAACATTATCCCATCCTTTTTCCCCTGCTGAGCTGAAGCCATAAAGCAAGCCGCCAAATCCAATACTAGATAATACAAGAGACAGTACGTCCAGCTTAATAGGACGTTGTGGTGTGACATTCTTTAATTTAAAGGCTGCAAAAATTAAAGTTAAAATGGCAATTGGCAGTACCAGATCAAATAACATTCTCCAGCTATAATGCTCGATCAACCATCCAGAAAGTGTCGGCCCAATCGCTGGAGCTGTAATCATTACAAGACCAAACATCCCCATTGCTGCCCCTCGTTTTTCGACTGGAAAAGCAGTTAGCATAACATTCATTAATAACGGCATCATAATTGCAGATCCTGCAGCTTGAATCATACGAGCCCCTAATAGTACGCCAAATGCAGGTGCAATACTAGCTAAAAATGTTCCCAAAGTAAACAAGGCCATGGCGATAATGAATAGCTTTTTATCAGTAAATCGTTGAATGAAGAATGCACTTGCAGGTATTAAAATCCCGTTAATTAGCATATAGCCTGTTGAAAGCCATTGTACTGCAGTGGCATTGACCTCGAATTCCTCCATAATGGCTGGAAGAGCAATATTTAATAATGTTTCATTCAAAATAGCTACAAATGCCCCGATAAATAAAATGGCAATCATGCCGTATGGCGGTTTTGTCTGAACAGAAATTGTTTTCTCCGACATGTAGTATCAGTCCTACTTTCTTTCTCTTTTTCAGTTACATTCACATCTTTTTTTGATTTGATCTTCTTCGTCAATTTGATAAGTAGTTTTTTCCTCCAATTCGTTGTAGTGCCCCTTCTGATTTCATAGCAACCACCCCTTTAAAATTAAATTAAAAATTGTTGACGAAAGAATAGAAAGTATTGTATAATTAAAATAGGGATAATATGCATTATTTATATTATACAATGTCTAGCTATATAAATTTATCATAAGACAGCCTTTATTTCAATGTGTTCTACATAAATTTTTTGCGAAAAAAGTCGGTTCCTTTACTACAGGAATTCGACTTTTTCTTATCTTTCCCTATTTTTTCGTTAATCCTTCATTAGTTAATTCATAAATGGTTGATGCTACTTCTTTTAGGTAGCGTCGATCATGTGAAACACTAATAATGGCTCCTCCATATTGTGCTAATGCCTGACACAGAACAGGTGTTGTCAAAGGACTAAAATTTCTCGTTGGTTCATCTAATATCAATATTTCGCAACCATCCATAATCATTTTTAACAATAGTAGCTTCGCTTTTTGACCCCCACTCAAATGCCCAATTGTCTGCTGCATTTCATTGCTAGTAAATTTCATACTGCCTAGAAGTGTGAAAGCCTTTGTCATGGCTTCCTTTTCACCAGTTATCTCTAGAAAACTAATCGGTGATTGAGCAGGGTCCAATAGATCCTCATAATTTTGTGGCATGTATCCTATTTTTAATGAAGATTGTTCCTTTATCTTTTCCAAAATTATTTTTAATAATGTTGATTTTCCTACTCCATTTTCCCCAATAATCGCCACTTTTTCTGGTCCAGTAATGGATAACTTAATATTTTGGGAAAGTTGTTTATTTGCTATTTCAAGCTTTTCTAATGATAGTTCTAGAACTTTTTTATGGCGATGTACATGTATAGAGAAATCAAAGCGAAATTCACTTGCCTCTTCCACGCCTGGTATCTCTAAAAAATCCTCTGTAGCTCGGTCCATACGTTTTTTTTGATTTTTTAATGACTTTATTTTCTTTTGTAATCTGGGATCTGAGCGAGACACATTCTGATGCTGATGCTCAGCCTTATTCCATACCTCATGCCATTTACTCATTTGTTTTTTATAATCTGATGCTTGCTTTCTCGCCATCTGTTCTTGCTTTTGCAAATTGTTTTCTCGATGAAAAAGGTACGTTTCATAAGACTCTCTTGTAAAGGTATATTTAGGTATTTGCTTGCGATTGGTAAGCTCAATGTGAATAATTGCGTTTGCCGTATTATTTATAAATGTTTCATCATGTGATACAAAAATAACAGGTATCGAAGTTTGCTGAATAAATTTTTCCAGCCATTCGATTGTGCCTATGTCCAAATCATTTGTCGGTTCATCTAATAAAAGAGCATCAGGATTCATGGCGAGTAACTTTAAAAAACGATACTTAAATCGCTCCCCTCCCGAAAAATCACCAATCCTTTTATCTGAAACAAATGAATCAATCCTAAAATCATCCATTGCCTTTAACAATTCTTTATTCCAATTATTCTCCGAAAATAACTCAGTGATGGTCAACTTTTTTTCATGAGCTGATAGTTCCTGTGATAGATATCCCAGTGAATAATCATTTTTAAGAATTTTTCCTTCATAAGTACAATAATCTGCTATCAATTGATCATTGTAAATGCATTTTAATAATGTACTTTTGCCATTCCCCTCTTCCCCTATTATGACAATCTTGTCTCCTTTTTGGGTACTCAGCTGAAGATGATCTATTAACGTTCGATTATCTTTTATCGTTTTGATGGTAAGGTTGTGTATTTCTATCATGTAAATTCCCCTTCCTTTTTTCATGGCGTAATTGTTTAATGTTAGTTGTTCATATGCATCACCCTAAAATTTGATAAAAACAAAAAAAGATGCCTCTGTTTATAAACAGAAGCATCTTCTCGCACAACGAAAAAGTTTTCACCCTATGTGTAAAATCATAGAGTGGTAGATTTAAAATATGATAGGTGAAAATTAGCTTCTTGTTTATTTATTATGAGATTAGCTTTTTTAATAAATAAACAATTGCTCAAATTCTTCACCCTCCGTTCGTTCAAATTTGTATTTTTAATTTAACATATAATTCTATTTATTGTCAATTAGAAGAAAAATGTAAGCCTCTTTTTATACCATAATGCTGTGTTGTTGATAAAATTACGATATTGGTCGGTCCTGGTGTAACCGTAATAATAAAACAGTACAATAAAAAAGATGTAATATTCACGGAGCAAACTCCCTTTCAAGTTTATCTCTATGAATTATTACATCTATTATTTAAATCCAATAGTACAAAATTGCACATATACCTTGTCCATTAAATCCTTTTCTTGATTTCCTCGATATGAAAATGCATATTGATTATGTCATTTGATAGCTTCGGTAATATCCAATAAACCAACCTGTTATAAAATAATGCCTGAAAAACTCCCCTTTAGTACTTCTTTGTCTAGTTGGTTTATGCATGTAAATGCTGCCGTAATGGCTGTTCGATTTTTTTCATCCGGTTCATATTGTTCGATAATTACATCACAGCGAATTGTATCATCACTAAAAACAGGACGTAAAAACTCGAAATTCATTTTGCGGGCTAATACGTTATTGTCACCATCGACCTTTGTAGGAAGTGTTGCTGTTAAAAGCCCTTGAACCACAAATCGACCTTGTTCGTCTGGTGTGATATGATGAATCCCTTCATCTTTTGATACCTTCGTAAATAATTCAACATCTTCCACTGTAAACGTACGTTCAAACGTAATTTTTTCACCTACTTGTAATCCCATCAATATCCCCCCTGAGAGTAAAAAACTATCATAATCAGAATATTAAAACTTATTATCGTATTACTCAACTATTAAAATATTTATATTACTGAAAAAAACAGCCACCTAGCGCCGATTGAATATCGAAACTAGGTGACTAGATGGTGTTTTTGACTAAGATTTAATAGTGTATATAAGGAGTGCCTATTTCCCTTATATACTGTTGTGGGAAACCTAAAATATAATAAGTAGTGACTGCCTTGATTTTTTTCATCAGCAGTAAAAGCTAAAAAAATGAGATTGTTAGAACAGGTAAAACATAGAGACAAAATTAACGATACTTGTTGTGAATGATAAAACCTCTTTTTCAAAAAGCAGGTTTCTTACATGTAGCTTTTTTAATAACCCCATTAACAATTGATCCACACTGAATTAGATAACTACCTCTTACCTAATGAAAAAATGGGTTTGTCCTATCACCTTCCTACAACTTACAGATTTCATTACCTGTGTGAATAATTGTGAATCAATCCACACTTCAATGATAGTAGATAGCCTTTATGGATTTTTTCTGATCCATGTCTTTATCATAAATAGTTTACGTATATTTTTAACCATCCACTTTGCCACTATTTTAGTCATCCACTTGTCTATAATTTACAAAAATTCATCTTCTTACTTATAAACTATTAAGTGCTTGTGCAAATCTTTTTATTCCTTCATCGATTGAATCCACATCTTCTCTAGCATACGTAAAACGGACAAAGCCATTTTGGGATCCCATGGTGGAACCAGGAACATAAATGACGCCTCGTTTAATCGATTCTTCCAGTAATTGTGTTTCACTATAATTTTTCAGCACTTTACACCAGATGTGGATACCCCCTTGGGGAATAGAAAACTCCACCTGATTTTTTAAATAAGTATCGAGACTTTGAACAATTGTATCTCGTCTTTTTTCTAATTCTCTAATTAATCTTTTGATATGCAAATTAAAGTTTATTGACTCTAAAAAATCATTAGCTATCCACTGTGTAAAGCTAGAATGACCAAAGTCAATTTGTTGCTTTGCATCAGATAACCTTTCAATAACGGATGTGGGACCAACAATCCAGCCTATGCGTAATCCCGAGGCAACAATCTTAGATAAAGAGCTAATGTATAATACATTTCCATTTTTATCTAATGATTTCAGAGTAGGAATTTTATCCCCTGAAAATGCTGTCAGACTATAGGGATCATCTTCTACTACTGGAATACCAAGCTTTGAGGATATATCTAAGATAGCCTCTCTTCGCTTAATATTTAACGAAGAGCCTGTTGGATTGTGAAAATCAGGATTTAAAAAAATCATCTTAATACGATGTTTTTTATATAATGTTTGTAAATCTTCTGGGGCGACACCATCCTTATCAACAGATAAATAATGAAGTTGTAAGCCTGCTGATTTAAAAATAGGCAGATTATAATTGTACGAAGGGTCTTCTATTGCGATTGCATCTCCAGGCTTTAATAAACATTGGACAATCAAATGTAATGCTTGCTGCGCCCCTGATGTAATCAGTATGGAAGAAGGATTTGTATCAATCCCTCTACTATTTTTAATATGCTTCGTAAGAGTAGTTCGGAGTATTTCACTACCCTGTGGATGATCGTATCCAAGGCTGCCGATAAAGGAGCGAGTTGCTGTTATTTCTCTTAATGAGCTTTTAGGGAAAAGATCTTCTGATAATTCTCCTGTCGCTAAATTTATTAGTTTGTGTTCTACTGCCTCTTTTCTTATTTTTTGTGTGACAGGTAGATTAGGTAAAAAGGAGCCCGCCTCAATATATCGATTCCAACTAGGAATTCTTTTCCTTGTGATCCCCCAAATATCCTTACTAATGGTCGTGCCACTTCCTCTATTCCGTTCAATAAGCCCCATTGCTTCTAATTCGTCATATGCACTAACAACTGTACTTCTATTTACGTTCAAAGTATTCGCTAAGTATCGCTCTGATGGTAAAGGTTTATCAGGCGGAAATGTCCCATCAGCAATCCCTTTTTCAATATATTCTGCAAGTTGTTTATAGATAGCCTTTTTGGCATGTCGATCTGGTTTCCAATCCATATTTCCTCACCTCAATAGTGCTTCTAAATTCTAGTTTTGTCTGAAAAGCTAAAATATCAATCATAGTATAATGTCATTTATATTGAACCATCCACTTTCTTATCACTTTCCCCATCCACTTTGAATTTTAATCTATAGGACCCTATGATAACACTTACTAGACGTGTATTCCTCTCCAAAATATTATTCTGAAATTGCTTTTATCGTTTGAGAACATTCTGTGTTATCTTGCAAAACGCCTTGTCTTTCAAAGTATGTGCCACTATGATAAAAATCAATTGTGAATCAAAATCCATGCAAACCCATAGTAGCCGATAGCACTTCAAAGAATCAGTTAAAGGGGTTTGTTTATGAAAAAAAGTTGGCTCAGATTAATTGGTCTTTTCACTATTGTCACTATGTTAACCGGTTGTGACCCATTATTAGTATTAGATCCAAAAGGTCCTCAAGCTCAAGTACAAGCCAAAGATATTATGCTATCGATAGGGATTATGTCCTTTATCGTACTAACCGTTTTTGTGATTTTAGCTTATATGTTAATGAAATATCGTGCTTCTAAGCAAAGTCCCGACTATAAGCCTCCCCACATTAAAGGGAGTACAATGGTTGAAATAATTTGTGTAGGCATACCTGTTTTAATTGTTGCGTACATGTCTATTATTTCTGTTCAAAGTAATTATAAGGTGGAATCGACGCCAGAAAAATATAAAAATGAGAAACCATTGGTCATTTATGCTTCAACCTCTAACTGGAAATGGCATTTTAGTTATCCAGAAGAAGATATTGAAACAGTAAATTATTTGTATATCCCTGCTGAGCGTCCAATTGAGTTCAAACTTTACTCGTATGGACCGATTACTAGCTTCTGGATTCCTCAGCTTGGTGGTCAAAAATATGCGATGGCTGATATGGTGAATACTTTGCATTTGGCTGCGGATATACCCGGAGAGTTTATGGGAAGAAATGCAAACTTTAATGGCAAAGGGTTTGCCGAAAATACGTTTAACGTTACAGCGGTGACTCATGATGAATTTGATGATTGGGTAAAGACAGTAAAAGAAACAGCAGATCTATTAACGGAGGAAAAATTTAATTCGTTACTAAAACCAGGACATGTGGGACAGTCCACTTACAATGGAACACATTTAACATTTCTACCAGCACCTGAGGGTAAAAATGGTGGACATCAGCATGGTTCTTCTCACGTAAAAGATCATGCATCTCAATAAAACAATCTTGAAATTCTCGAAATGAACTAGTTTACGATAAGGTTTATGTCGAAAGGAGACATAGTCAGATGGATTACTTTGAACGATTTGCGATACCCCATCCAAGCCCAGCTATTTATGCCTCAATGGTCGCTATTGGTCTTACGGTGATAGCGATGATTGTAGGATTAACCTATTTTAAAAAATGGGGCTACCTTTGGCGTGAATGGTTAACAACAGTTGACCATAAACGAATCGGTATTATGTATTTAATTTCAGCACTTCTTATGCTTTTCCGTGGTGGAGCGGATGCTATTATGATGCGAGCACAAATGGCAGTACCTGACAATAAGTTACTAGATGCACAGCATTATAATGAAATATTTACGACACACGGAACTGTGATGATTATATTTATGGCCATGCCGTTTATTATGGCCTTTATGAACTATATTGTGCCACTTCAAATTGGCGCAAGAGACGTGGCCTTTCCACGTTTGAATGCTTTAAGCTTTTGGCTATTTTTCATGGGGGCCATGCTATTAAACATTTCCTTTGTAATTGGCGGCTCTCCTGATGCTGGCTGGACGAATTATTTCCCTCTTGCTAGTAATGAATTTAGTCAATCTGTAGGAACGAACTATTACTTGTTTGCTCTACAAATTTCAGGTCTTGGTACATTAATTACTGGTATTAACATGATTGTGACGATTCTCAAAATGCGAGCACCAGGTATGACATTAATGAAAATGCCAATGTTTACATGGTCTTCTTTCGTCGCAAATGTAATTATCGTTTTTGCCTTTCCTGTATTAACGGTAGCACTTGTCATGGGAACTTTTGATCGGCTATTTGCTACGAATTTCTTCACAACTTCCAACGGCGGAATGGATATGCTGTGGGCGAATTTCTTCTGGGTATGGGGACATCCTGAGGTTTATATCCTGATTTTACCAGCCTTTGGACTATACAGTGAGATTATTTCTACATTCTCCGGACGCAATCTCTATGGCTATAAATCGATGGTCGGTTCAATGGTCATTATCTCCTTTCTATCGTTTTTAGTATGGACCCATCATTTCTTTACGATGGGACAAGGCGCTTTAACAAATAGTATTTTTTCAATAACAACGATGGCCATTGCTGTACCGACTGGGGTCAAGATTTTTAACTGGTTATTCACCTTGTGGAAAGGAAAAATTGTCTTTACAACGCCGATGCTTTATTCCATGTTGTTTATCCCTACGTTTACAATAGGTGGCGTAACGGGCGTGATGCTTGGTATGTCAGCAGCTGACTACCAATATCATAATACAATGTTTTTAGTAGCACACTTCCATATGGTGATTATTCCAGGTGTTGTATTTGCGATGTTAGCAGGCTTACATTACTATTGGCCAAAAATGTTTGGCTTTATGTTAAATGAAAAAATCGGCAAAGTAACGGCATGGATTATTGCAATCAGTACCTTACTAGCCTTTATGCCGATGTTCTTCTCTGGCTTAGATGGACAAGCACGCCGTATGTATACTTACTCGGCCTCCACAGGTTTTGGTATGTGGAATATGATTTCTTTTGTCGGCGCTATTGGTCTTACGATTGGCTTTATCTTAATTGTATATAACGTTTATTACAGCATTCGTTATGCACCAAGAAACGTTGGCTCAGATCCATGGGACGCACGTACATTAGAATGGGCTACACCAAATCCTGTACCGTACTATAATTTTGCAAAGGTGCCGCATGTCATTTCAACTGAGGCTTTATGGGATGCAAAATATCGCCAGCATGATTTGTTCCCAGAGAAATATGAAAACATTCATATGCCTAATAACAGTGGTGTACCTTTCATTTTAGGCTGTATCTTCTTTGCATGGGGCTTCTCATTTGTATTTGGTATGTGGATTCCAACCATTGTTACATCTATTGGTATTTTTATTTGTATGGCTCACCGTTCGTTGGAAAAAGATCCAGGACATTATGTTTCTGTCGAAAAAGTGAAAGCAACGGAATCGAAATTGCGAGGTAGTCAATCATGAAAATCGATCAATCACTTCCTTTAGAATATAGTACACAGCAAAACCAATTGAATATATTAGGTTTTTGGGTTTTTATCGGTGCTGAAATCATGCTCTTTGGAACGCTGTTCGCAGCTTACTTTGTTTTAGTGGATCGCACTGGAACTGGTCCTACAGGAGCAGACATATTTGAAATTACACCTGTTTTATTTGAAACATTTATTCTCTTAACAAGTAGCTTTACCATTGGCTTAGGAATACACGCTATGCGCAAGGGCTATACGAAAGCGATGATAACGTTCTATGTTGTGACGCTCCTACTTGGTGTAGCCTTTATTGGTTTTGAAGTTTATGAGTTTATTCACTATGTACATGTTGGAGCAGGCTTACAAACGAGTGCCTTTACAGCTACCCTTTTGACAACATTAGGGACGCATGGTGCGCACGTCACATTTGGTGTGTTCTGGGGTATGTTTATTGTCTACCAACTAATTCAGCGTGGATTGACGCCTGAAACAGCCAATAAATCGTTCATCTTCTCCTTATACTGGCACTTTTTAGATGTGGTCTGGATCTTTATCTTCAGTTTCATTTACTTGAAAGGAATGGTTTGAAATGAGTGATTTATTCCCATTTAAACAAGTTATGGGATTTGCCCTGTCAATTATCCTTACCATCATTGCGGCGAGTGTGTATTTTTTTGATATATCTTCGCCCATTACCATGACAATACTTTTAGTCACAGCATTTATACAGGCTGGCTTACAGTTAGTCGTCTTTATGCATGCCAGTGAAACAAAGGATAAACCTGCGATCTATACAAATATCTACTATGCATTAATAATTGCTCTCGTAACCATTTTTGGGACATTATTATGTATGATCTGGGGCTATCTATAACAGAGAGTAATAAAAAATCGTCCTTTACTTGATGAGTAAGGACGATTTTTTTATGACAAAACTATCGGGTTGTATAGCTTAACGAGAGCATCAAATGTATTTTTTCGTTAGAACGATTGATGTATGTGTGAAGCTCTTCGCCATTAAATTTAATGACATCCCATTGATTTAATTGATGAATTTTTTCTCCTACCTTCATCTCCAATTGCCCATTTAACACAAGGACAATTTCTTCTGATCCCGCTAAGTGACATTCACTGTACTCACTATTTGGTTCGATGCAACCTCTATACCATTCCGTTCCATGTGTATTCAATAATGGCTCGACAAACCAATCGTTATTATTTCCTAAAAATTGGTAATTTGATCCAAACTTATGCACTTCTATATTTTCTTTAAATGATAATAAAGAGACGAGTGGAATATTAAGCCCTCTGCATATTTTCCAAAGAATATTGATCGTTGGATTCGTTTCCCCTCTTTCAATTTTTCCTAACGTCAATTTACTAACACTACTTACATTTGCTAAATCATCAAGACTCATCCTTTTATTTTTTCGAATTTCTCTTAGATTAAGCCCAACTTGACTAGATAAGTCAATATTTTCCTCATTCAAAGTGTCGCACCCCTTCTGTTGACTTCATATATTAAGTATATTATAGTATACAAGTCGGTAAATTATAGTTTGTTTTTTATTTATAAAGTTAACTATAGTATATCAAACAATCATTCATATTTACAAAAAGAGGTGTTTTCAGTTATGGCGAAATCAAAAAATCTGACTATTATTTGGAGTATTTTTTCTTTGTTTATACTCTCTATGAATCTACGGGCTTCCATTACATCCATCTCGCCAGTATTGAAAAATATTCAAATGGATTTACAGATGTCTAGTGTAGTAGTAAGTTTACTAACTGCCCTACCTGTTTTTTGCATGGGGATTTTTGCTCCATTGGCTGGGAAGTTAAGTGAAAGATGGGGTATTGAGCTGACGATTGCTTTATCCGTTTTATTAATTGGTGTTTCTACGGCATTACGTTTAGTAGCGACTTTTCCTTTGCTGTTATTACTAACAGCTATTCTTAGCGGAATAGGTATCGCGATTACAGGCCCACTGATCTCTGGCTATATCAAAAAGGAATTTCCTAAATATTCATCTACCATGATTGGTGTCTACTCAGCGGGGATGGGAATTGGAGCGTCTTTAAGCGCTGGCTTAGTCGTGCCCGCCATGCATGCTTTTCATCAATCGTGGAATGCAGCTTTAGCAATATGGTCGGTATTCGCACTTATGGGAATCATTGTTTGGATTCCTATTATCAAAAAATCAAAGCAATCTCAAGTGTCAATAGAGAAATCTGTCAGTCAAAAAAGCCGATTACCTTGGGGAAATCGATATGTTTGGCTCCTTATGATATTGTTTGGTTTACAATCAGGTGTTTACTACTCCCTGGCGACATGGCTCGCACCAAAAGTACAGGACGTTGGTTATAGTGATGCCTACGCCGCAACAACGGTTACCATTTTTTCTGTCATGCAAATGATTTGTAGCTTTATTATTCCAATCTTAATTAATAATAGTGTGAAGAGAAAGCCTTGGATGCTCCTTTGTGCATTAAGTTCTTTTATTGGCATTCTGTTATTAATAACTGGCGGGATTTCACCCATTTTCTGTGCCACATTAATGGGCATTGGTGCTGGTGGTTTATTCCCATTGGCTATGATTTTACCTTTAGACGCAACGACAACTCCAAAAGAAGCAAGCGAATGGACAGCCATGATTCAATTTGGTGGCTATATTATTAGTGGCATTATTCCGATGCTTGTTGGTGTTATAAAGGATGTAACAAACACTTTTGACTTTGCATTTTACGCATTATTATTTATTTTAGTTGTATTAATGTTGATAACGTTTAAAGTTAGAGCAAAAAAAGATTCAAATACTTACTTCCTTCAATAGAGAAAAAAATGTCGAAGCTACCCTCTCAAAAAATAGCACGAATCATAAGAGATTTGTGCTATTTTTTCTAATTAGCAACGGGTTAAGGAGAACTAAATAATGTCTGCTATTTTAGGATATACATTTATCGATGTCAATTTGAAAATGCACAAAATAAGTTTAGATCGCCCTTCGAAAGTCAATTCTATAAACTAAGTTAGTAATGAAGGGAGCCTATAATTCCACATGAATTTTAAACAGCCTTTATCACCAGCCAAAGAGGCACCTAAAGAAAATCTTGTGAGGGTCGCATATTCGACAGATCATTTTATTCAGTCGATTAAAAATGCTACGAATAATCCAGCTGACTTGATTGTTAAGCTGCTCCCATCGAAACTTATGCTTATTTATATCGATAAATTAGTTGACAATCAGACTTTAAATAAAGATATTATCGGCAATTTACAGAATAAACCACATGAAACTCCGGATACAATTGAGGCTACCCTTTCTATTCCTGAAGTTGTTATATCCAGTCTACTAAAGGAAACAATAGAATCTATCGTTAATGGTTCTGTTGTTATTCATGTAGATGGGTTTCCGCAAGTACTGCTAGCCAATATCGCCAATAGAGAATCCAGAGCTTTAGCAGCACCTGAAAATGAATCACAAGTCATTGGTGCACAGGGTGGTTTTAATGAGAGTCTTTCCACAAATATTTCTGTTATTCGTCGCTACATAATGAGTCCCGACCTTTGTAATGAAAAACTAAAAATTGGCACACGCACCAATACCTCTGTCTCACTCTTATATATGCATGGAATTGCCAACGATCAGATGGTCAATACTTTGCGACAACGAATCACAGATCTTAATTTCGATGAGCTACTCGACAGTGCAGTGCTATCTGAAATGATTGATGATAACTCTTTATCCGTCCTCCCACAGATGCTATTAACTGAAAGACCGGATAGGTTTTGTGATGCGCTATTAGATGGCAAAGTAGGTGTTATTGTGGATGGCAGCTCGGTCTTTGGAAAATGGTCAACAAAAAAACTCATTTGTAGTGCATCACTACAAATGAGTTTACTGCCCTGATTAATTATTCTGCTCAAGGTATTGATAAATCGCCATCATCTCTTGTTTATTCAGCTCTCGGATACGATTGAAAATAGGAATATCTGCAACAGCCTCAAGATATGAGCCTTCTGTAATAACCTCATTTACTGTACCAGTTAGCCAAGTTTGCACGTCAATACCATCGACAGTTTCCTTCCGTCCCTCTTCGTCAATACCACTTGCTTCGCAACTCACACAAGGAACTGATAATTTAAATACGCCATCATGAAGATTATCTTCTGAAATGACTTTCTTTCCTTTACAGAATGGGCATGGATGACTTGCTTTCACCTTATTAATTTGCGTAACGATTTTTTTGTAGCCAAATGCCTCATAAACATACGTGAGTTTCTTGAATTTTCCATTGGTGAAATATTTATCGATAATGGCTTCTCTAGTTTCGTTAATAGTAGCAAAATCACAGATGGTAATTAGATTTTTGTTGCTGATTGCTTCAATGTTGGCTTTAATACTGTCCCAGAATGGTAGCACGTTTTGCAAGACAATTTCATAACCGACAAAGCTTGCCAGCTCTAATTCAAGCATTTTTAATGATACCTTTGTTTCCCTAGGTAGTAAGGAAACATCGGTTGTAAGCGACATATCTCCTCCAACGATCGCTTTGATTTTTTCTAGCTCTGGTAATGACCCTACTGTTTTTATGACTTCATCAATCGGTTGATGAATAATTTCACGGATATCCGTATCAACGTATCGTAATTTCTTTTGGTGGTTGAGGACAGAGCCATGACAGATTGGGCAAGGCATCATTTCTCTAGTTTCTTTCATTTGCTCTTTAATGATTGATTTAGAAATTACGATATAGCGACCAATAATAAAATTAAAGCCTTCCCATTTTTTTGAGGATTTCGTTGCTTTATCATAAAAAGACTTATCCCAATAACCATATAAAAATGTATGCTTTTCATCTTCTGTCATGTCGTTGTAGCTTTTACTGATATCTTGACCAAGTTCATTTTTTATTTCTTCAAAGAGGAACTCCAGTTTTGAATGTTGATAGTATTTTAAGACCTCCATCACATCTGGATGTAGTAATCCCTCCCAAAATGGCACGTTTTTATCTTGAATGACAAGATCAAAATCAAATTTTTCAATTTCTAAACGGCCTGAACAGCTAGGACAATGATTTTCTTGATTAAAGAAATCGAAGCTCCTTGTATCCTTATTCGTTGGATGTGCAGCGACAATATGATTGATTAGGCCACCAATTTCATATAGAAAACTATACTGGCTATACAGATGTCTTTCAAGGTCAATAGCAATGACGGGGGCAATCTTGTTTGATTCATATTCACCGTAAATAAGACGGGCCATTGAGGATAAGCTTTTTAAGATGCCGCCCTTGTAAACATTTTCTGCATTTTTAAAATAACTTATATGATGGTTTTCTAAGTATTGAATGCCGTTTCTTGACTCAAGCGTAGACGCGATTTGTAATGGTACATTGTTCCGAGTATCGTTTTTCTGGTTAAAATAGTCTTCATGGCTAACCACCTCAAGGTGTGTCACAGGTTCCTGCTGTCTTTTACCAAAGTCAACAATAAAATCTGAACTTTCTAACATATAGGCATTGTGCTCTATCATAATGATGGAGATGGATTCTTCTTGTAGGATGTCTCTAATACTATCTATAAATTGATTTAGAATGTTTTGAGATAGCCCTTTTGAAGGCTCATCAAAGATAAAGAGTGTATGTGGGTTTCGAGAATTCGCAAACAACTCTGACACTAAATGTACACATTGGAATTCACCAGTTGATAGGGATTGTGTTTTTCTTTCCAGCGTTAAATAACCAAGTCCAAGCTTAATGAGCAAGCTTAAACGCTTATGGGCGATATCTTCATTCGGAAGCTCGTCAATAATATCCTCAATTGAACGTTGAAAAATATCCTCAATGTCCTCACTATATTTTGTCAGTTTCCTTTTAATATCGAGGAAGGTTGCAACAGTGGAGCGGCTAGTAATCGATTGGTTGCGATCTTGTCCCACCATTACTAGTTTATCCTTTGGATAGCGTTTTACAAAATCCTTTGCGATACATTCATTGACAAGCGTGGATTTCCCACAGCCAGACTCTCCTGTAAAGGTCACCAGTCGGTTTTGAGGAATTTCTATTTCATCCATTTGAATATTTCGGCAATGTAGATCACGGAATTGATAGAAGGTAGTTGGCATAGCCTGATTTCGTTCCCAAAAGATTGGCTGTGGTCGAGGGGAATCTTCGACAATTTTCCCACCATATTTTCCACTACCTGGTCCAAAGAATATAGGCTGATCAGCCGTGTCTAACACTGTATCCGAATGATCGATAAGCCAAATTTGATTTTTAGAACCTAATTGCTGTATTTGTTCTAAAATTTTTAATAAGGTATTATGATCTAAACCAACGGAGATTTCATCGACAATAATCACTGTATTTTCGCTCGTTGCCATAAATTCTGCTAAGTAAAGTCTAGTTAATTCCCCACCTGACAATGTCCCCATAATGCGATTTAATGTTAAATAGCCAATATTCATCTGGATAATATTTTGAAGAATATGTTGTTTCTCTTCACTAATATTTAATTCCTTTGACAGAGAATAGATCGTTTCGATACTTAAATTGTGGATGTCAGATATACTATATTGGTCATTCCATAAAGTTATTTTATGTTGTTCTACCTCCTGACTATAGCGCTTGCCCCCACATTTTTTACATTCTACATTTTTGGTTGTACCTCGCCCTTTACATGCAGGGCACCAGCCCAATGCATTATTAAAGGAAAAAACCTCAGGAGATAGATGAAATTCATCAGCCAGTCGATCACGAATCTCCTTAAAAACACCCGTATGCGTGCCAATAGTAGAGCGTGGATTTGTGGAAATGGATGATTTCCCTAAAAAAAGTACTAAGGGCATGTCCTCCATTTTAATGGCACTGAAATTTGTTTCCATAATATCTGAAAATAAATATTGATATTCAGCCTTTGGTAATAAAGAAACAAGGCGTTTTTTTGATTCTTCTCCAATTGTTTGACAAAATGTAGTTTTCCCTGATCCAGACAAACCAGCAATTCCTAGTGATTGATCCTCTGGTAAGATGACATCTAAACGGTTAATATTGTTGGCAATTAGTTGATTGATTTTCATTATGTTATCCTTCCATTTACTGAATTAAGAGGGTGCGTCCAGTTCTTATCCTAGAAGAGTGCCCTTCAGAAAAAGAAAGAACACAATTCTTGCTAAGGAATTGCGCTCTCATTTGTTTCAATTTGATTTGAACTAGGCTAATACTTTTTCAAGCTGCGAACTCATATTCGTCCAAGCGTATTTAGCCCCTTCGATCGCTCCTTGACGAGCTTTTGTTTCTTCACTAAATCCACCTTGATCAAGATGTAGCTGTGTAGTACCGTCTGCTGTTTGTGTTAACGTCCAAGTAACTGTCGTAGTTTCACCAGCACTTGTCCAAGTATATGATAATTTATGAGGCTCTTCTATTTCAAGTACCTCACAATCGACAATGCCATCCCACCATTCGTTTGGCTCAGCTCGGAACTGAAATTTATGACCTACAATTGGCTGAAAATCATTGCTCCAAATCCATTTTGCAAGTGTATCCGAATCTGTTAAGGCATGCCATACCTGTTCAATCGAATTTGTAAAATTAAAATCTAATGATACATCTGGTTTCATTTTTTTTCCTCCAATATAAGATGTAATTTTGAAATTCTTTCTTTCCAAAATCTTTCGTAAAACGATATCCAATCTTGTATTTCTTTCAACGGAGCAGCATTTAGCCGATATCTGGTTTCTCTTCCCTCTTTTCGAGCAACGACAAGCCCAGCCTCTTTTAGGATGGCTAAATGTTTAGATACAGCTGTACGCCCCATTTCAAATTGAGCCGTTAATTCGTGTAGCGGTAACTCATCTGCCTTAGCTAACAAATTTAGCAATTGACGTCGTGTTGGGTCAGCAATTGCTGCATAGACATCACGCTCTTGGTTAGTGTTATTCAATACCACCACCCTTTCTATTAGGACACTAAAAGGTGTCTTAATTATATGACACCTTTTAGTGTCTAGTCAATTTTATTTTGGACAAAATGATATTGATTTTATACCTTTGAAAGACTTATGTTCGAAATGCAAAAAGTACAGAGATTAAATCCTTTTTACTTTTCTTCATCCGTGTAAAGATCGTTTTTTCTATTCAATTCATCCCACGTAATGCTGTAGCTAAGCTGTTTTGTCTTGATTAAGAACCTAGTTTCCCCATAATAAGGGATATTGAAACTGTTCCTTATTTGCTATGGATATGAGTACGCCTATCCATAGCAAATAAAACTACAACATAGGTTACATTGACCTTATAGGTAAAAATATATATACTGAAATTAACCTAATAGGTAAAATCTTTTCTCTTACTTAAGGAGTGACAGATGTTGACAAAGTTATTAGCTTTAAGCCCTCAAAGGAGGGACGCTATTTTAAATGCAGCATTAAAAGAATTTTCATTAAAGGGATATGACGACGCTTCAACAAATGTTATCGCAAAAGAAGCTGGAATTTCTAAAGCTCTTATGTTCCACTATGTAAGTAGCAAGCAGGAGCTTTTTCTTGTTATGTATGATTTCTTCTCTGACCTAATCAAAAATGAATTTCTTGAATTGATAAATTATGATGAAAAAGATATTTTTGACAGATTACGTCAATCGTATCATTTGCAGATTAAATTATGGGAAAGGTACCCCTGGGTTTTTGAGGTTAATAAACTTTTTCGCCCTACTAATTCCGAAGAGGTTAGTAAGATACTAGAAAACAGAATATACGAAGAACATTCAAGCTGTTATCCTAAATTATTTAATGGAATAGATGAAACTAAGTTTAGAGCAGGTTTGGATATTGAAAAGTGTAAACAATTTATCCTCTGGTCTAATGTTGGATTTACTAATGAAATATTAGAGAATATTAGAAATTCAGAATCACCGGCTATAAACTTTGAACTTGTTGTTGAAAAACTCGATGGATATTTTGATGAGCTGAGAAAAGTATTCTACACGTCAAGCAATGAATAAAGTGGGAATGTGCGTTTAACATGAGAAAAACAAATGCCTATACGCATCAGTATCGTACTGGGACTTGCTCTTGTAGGACTAGGCTATTTTTAAAAATATAGGTAAAGAATTGACGGAGGTGGGATATGAGATGATTGATGCGCGTAAGCCGATAATTGTAGAGTTTCCTTTGAGAGGAGAATGGTACTCTCCTAACACTCCAGGGACAAAAATTCCGAGTCACGGTACAAATCAATTTGGATCAAGATATGCTTATGACTTTATACAAGTGGATTGGGAAAGAAAGGGCTGGCCCGCCTATCGCGTTAGTTTGGCGCAATATCTACTATTTGGGGTTCCCTTAGATGAATATTATTGTTGGGGGCAAGAAGTATATGCTCCTTGCGACGGAATCATTGTCCAAGCAGAGGATGGTTACAAAGAACGAACACGAACAAAATTGCTTTCTGATATGTCTAACGCTTATAAAAATGCTCATTATTTCGACCCGAAAAAAGACGACATACAATCAGTAGCTGGTAACTACATCATTATAGAATGTGGCGACAATGTATTTGCTGGATTAGTCCATCTACAAAAAGGTTCAATTCAGGTTTCAGTTGGTCAAAGTGTAAAAAAAGGTGAAGTTATTGGGAGAGTTGGTCATTCAGGTAACTCATTTGCTCCACATTTGCATTTTCAACTTATGGATAGTAGTGACATAGCTAATGCAAACGGATTGCCTCTTGCTTTTGAACAATACGAATTATTTAAAAATGGAACATGGGAAAAAGTAAATAATGGAATTCCAACAAATAAGGATAGAATAAGATTTAAATAATCTAATGAATGGAATCAATTTGAAACTGCATAAAGGGGTGCCGTCAGGAAAATTCCTGACGGTACTCTATCCAGCCTTTGTAGCCATATACAAGACACGTTCAAAAGCTGAAGGCAAAGGCGATAATTTAAAGGCTGATCCATAGACAGGGCATTTAAAATGAGCATTCCTTGTGCACAAAGATGAAAGCCATGATCATCAATGTTTGTATTAATCCTAGAATGGAGCTCATATTTTTCTCTTCATTGTAAATCATTTTTATGCAAGTTCCAAAGGTAAAAATGCGTATTCTTTATCACTAATAATCGGACATTTCCGAACAGCAATTGGATATTGAAAAAGAGGTCCATCAATGACGGTTGTATGGAATTCCCCACCTTCACCGCAAGGATCAATGTTACGGGCTTCAAGTTCCTTTATATAATCAGGTGTAAGTACTCGTCCTAAATCTTCCACTTTCATGCCTAATGATAAGTTGACTGTGACAATCATCGTAACAAATCCTAAGTGAATAAACTCATCGACAACTTCTCGATGATTCATCTCCCATAATGGCATGCCAAGCTGTAATCCAATCTTTTTTGTGACCTCATCATGCCAGCAGCCATGTGCAGGCATATCTATATCACCTGTAACTAATACTTCTGCCCCTTGATTTTTAGCATTTTCTAAAAGACCTAAAAAAACTCTTTCGTAATCTGCCCAACTTGCCTCAGCTGTATAGACAGGTAAACCAATCGAGTCAGCTTGTGCCCGTATAAGCTCAGGTGGCATTCCATGTGATCTAGAACGTTTCCCCTCTTCCTCCAACATAACGATAAGACCAATCGCTTGTCCCACTTGTGATGCCTTATAAATTGCTAGGACACTATCCTTTCCTCCACTAAAGGAAGCTATAAATTTATGTCCTTTAGCACTATTTTTCCAATCGATTATCTCTACCATTCAAATTTTTCCCCTTTTTTTATTCAGTTATTGCAAATAGATTCTTCAATTTTTTATATAAACAAATATGATATATAGATATTCGAGTATATTTCCATGGTTTACCTTTTTAATTATGGTTATAACCAAACTGAATTGTTTGAAGCTTTTGTTTAAAATTGTTTTCGACCTCGATGGCTTCTAATGCAGTGATATCTTTTGGTAATACCTTTAAAATCGTATATTGGAACTGCAAATGTGCATTAGCGTTTTGTTGACATAGCTGCTCAAATGCTAGATTGCCTCCATTGATTGTCGAGGCATACTCTGACCAACGACCGAGTATGCCATTTTTATTGTAGGAGGAACCAATATAAATTTTTCCGTTAGAACGGTCTGTTATGGCGTAAATGGCATTGATTGCGCTTAATGCGATATGCCAATCAGCATATGGTTGAGGATTATCAATGATTTGTTTTAGCTCTTGAAACGTTAACAATACATTTTCGTATCCTGGAAAGACAAATTGACTCGTGTTGACGAGCTGAGTAACGAATTTATCATTGGTGGCCTTTTGATACCATCTCACGGCTGCCTTGCCCCATTCAATAAATAATTTATTTTCATAGGGCTGTAATGGGTCATTTGGGACTTCGAACAAAGGATGCATAATTTCACCTTTATAAGGTTCTAGCAAAAACGGTGAGCAATCAGGGGCTACGAGTGGTGATGTCCCATGTCTTACTTCATACGATGTTAAGTATTTCGCTGTCGTACCTTCATCCGCTGAAAAGACAATGACATGATCATAGGCAGCATAAAAATCGGGCATTTGTTTTTGTGTATATTCCCGTAGAAAGCCGTCACGATACGCTTTAATAAATCGTTCATGCTTTAAAGAATGGCGAATAAGTATAGTTCTATTGACATTATAATTACAGCGGGTTAATAAATCAGATAAATAGAGATGAACCATTTTTAATCTCCTTTTTTAGACGATACTCTTTTTTGATAAGACACATTTATCGTACTATATTTTGTGAATATTCATAACCAAAAATTAGCATTATTTGATTTGATGGAGATGAAGTGTATTAGTGTCTGTTGGAAGGCTATCAATCCAAAGTTATGTAATAAAACACCCTCTTATTCGTTTTTCATAAGAGGGTGTTTGGGGCACAGCCTTTTAATATGCTTGGGCAAACCAAACCGTATGCTTTGCCTCGTTTCCACAGCAAATACAAGAAGTCTTTGTTGTCGGTGGATTAAATGGAATATTACGAGTCGTATATTTTGTCTCTTCTTTCACTTTTTCCTCGCATGCATCATTCCCACACCATCCAGCAAGAACCCAGCCTGGAATAGTGCCGTTATCTTTGGCTGTTTTAATGTGCTGTTGTAATTGTAGTAGAGTGTCAATCGTTGTATGAGCGTTTGCCTCACGGAATTGACGTGCTTTTTCGAGTAAACGGGTTTGCATTGTTGTTAGTTCTTCTTCAATGGCTGTAATGACATTAGCTAAATCGATTGTTCGTTTACCTTCTTCATCACGTGCTTTCAGTAGAGCTTGATTGTTTTCAAGGTCACGAGGTCCTAATTCAATACGAACTGGAACACCTTTTAGCTCCCATTCATTAAACTTAAAGCCTGGTGATTGGTCTGAATCATCAAGACGTACTCGGATACCTTTCGCTTTTAGTGTTGCAAACATCTTATCCAGATGCTCCAGAATTTGAGGATTCTTTTTCCATGGACCAACTGGAATCAATACTACTTGGGTTGGAGCAATTTTTGGCGGTAAAATAAGACCTTGCTCATCACCATGCACCATAATGACAGAACCAATTAAACGAGTAGATGTACCCCAAGAAGTTGTGTGTACATATTCGTGCTGGTTTGCTCTATTTAAATACTTAATATTAAAGGCTTCAGCAAATTTTGTACCTAAATAATGGGATGTACCAGCTTGAACTGCCTTGCCATTTTTCATCATAGCTTCAATTGAATACGTATCAACAGCCCCTGCAAACCGTTCAGAAGGTGTTTTTTGTCCATCATAGACAGGAATCGCTAATACTTGCTCCACAACCTCCTTATAAATCTCTAGCATTTGCATCGTTTCCTTACGAGCATCTTCTTCATCTACGTGGGCCGTATGTCCCTCCTGCCATAGAAATTCAGATGTACGAATAAAAGGAAGTGTTTTCTTTTCCCAGCGGAAGACATTTGCCCATTGATTAATAAGGACTGGCAGGTCACGGTAGCTTTTAATCCAATTTGAGTAAAGATGGCCAATCATCGTTTCTGACGTTGGGCGAAGCGCTAAGCGTTCTTCTAATTGCTCACCAGCAGCCTCTGTCACCCAAGGAAGCTCAGGTGAGAATCCTTCAATATGATCCTTTTCTTTTTGGAAAAAGGATTCAGGAATTAACATTGGAAAATAGGCATTACGATGTCCTGTTTCTTTAAAACGACGGTCCATTTCCTCTTGAATATGCTCCCAAATTTCATAGCCATCCGGTTTAAAGGCAATACAGCCACGAACCGGTGTATAATCCATTAAATCTGCTTTTTGGATGGTTTCGATATACCATTTTGAAAAATCTTCTAGTTGTTTTGACATGTTTATTTTCCCCCATTTTTATAAAATCAATTTCGCCTTGGCGTAATTGTTGCTGTCGCTTCGCTTTCGCACAGATAAACAATGTGTCCGGATTTTGAATTGCGCTTGTACAATTCATTCCTTTGAAAATCCGTGACATCCGCCGGAGGCTTTATCTTCATTTCACCACCTGTAGAGGAGGGAGTCTTCTGTATCTGCCACTGTCACTATGCTTACGCGCATAAAACATCTGCCACTATGCTTTCGATACAAAAAACTTTTGCTGAATGAAGATAAAAAGCACAAAGCTGTCCTCTGAACAAGGACGTCTTTGTGCTGGATAGACGTGGTACCACCTTTAATTTAGTTTTAAGTTTTAAAACTTAAAACCCTTTAACGTTTGGTAACGAAAACGATTCGGTTATGTTTGTGCATAACATCTCCGTGGTAGGTTTTCAGATAAGAAGCGGTGATATAGCTCTCAGCAGCTGCTATATTTTCTGGTTCACAATTCTTTCTTACTTGGCCACATCATCAATTGTATATTTTCAATAACTTTAGCAAAACAGTTAAAAAATATCAATCATTTTACTTAAAAATCTGATTTATTCACTGATACACTATCATTAATCAGTTTTGTGAAATCTTCTACGGATAGTGGTTTACTGAAATAATAGCCCTGTACGTATTCACAGCCATGCTCACGAAGCACTTTTAACTCAGCTTCTTCCTCTACACCCTCTGCTACTACCTCAAGGTTTAGTGCATGAGCTAAAGAAATCATCGCGGAAATCATGGCAATTCCTGATTTTTCTGGGACAATATCACGGACAAATGCACGATCTATTTTTAAAACATCTACAGGGAATTTCTTTAAGTAATTTAGCGATGAATAACCAGTTCCGAAATCATCTAATGAAATCGTTATTCCCAGGGCTCTTAATTGCTTAATTGTATCAATTAAATCCTCTGTGTAATCCAACATGCTCATTTCTGTAATTTCAATTTCTAATAAATGTGGATTTATTCCTGTTTCTGCAATAACGTCTCGAACCATTTCGACAAATCCTGTTGTACTGATATGGATAGGAGAAATATTGACAGCCACTCGTAAGTTTAAATGGTAGTTTTCGTTCCATGCACGTGCTTGCGCGGATGCTTTTCGTAATACCCAAACACCGATATCATTAATAAGTCCACATTCCTCTGCGAAAGGAATAAAGCGGTCAGGTGGCATTTGACCTAAATCAGGATCATACCAGCGTAGTAATGCCTCCATTCCTATCACTTTATCTGTTTTTAAATCAATTTTTGGTTGATAATGTAGTTCTAAAATATCCTTTTTTAATGCTTGATGTAATTTTGTTTCGAGTAATAGCCATTTATCATTTGCCTCTTCCATATTTGGACGATACAAGCGGTATTGATTGCCGCGTGTAGATTTTGCTGCATACATAGCAATATCAGCATTTTTTAATAGCTCTTCAATAGAACTTGCGTGATCTGGGAAAATACTAATGCCCATACTAATGCTTGCATAGAATTCATACGTATCGACAATAAAGCTATCATTAAATACACCCATGATTTCCTTGGCCATTTCCTCAATGCGGCAAACATCATTCAGAATCATTACAAATTCATCACTATTGTGACGGTAGAAGGAATTAGATGTATGATCAATATTTCGCAGGCGATTCGCCATCTCTACTAAAAACATATCTCCGATAATATGACCAAGTTCATCGTTAATGTTTTTAAAACGATTCACATCAATGAAAAACAACGCAAACTTTTCTTCTGTACGTCGAGATTGATGGAATTCATTTTCTAAACGTTGCTCTAATTTACGACGGTTTGGTAGACCTGTTAATTCATCGTGATAAGCAATATGTGTAATTTTTTTTATATCCTTTTGAGCAGTAATATCTACTCGTATAGCAATATATTGATATGGCTTTCCATTATCATCAAGGAACGGTATAATCGTCGTTTTTACCCAATACAAGCTACCATCCTTTGCGCGATTACATACCTCTCCATTCCACATATTCCCCTTACCGATTGTTTTCCACATTTCTCTGAAGAAAGATTTTGGATGGAAGCCCGAATTAAGCAAACGGTGATCCTGGCCTAATAATTCTTCACGCGTATATTTTGATATTTTGCAAAAATGATCATTAACAAAAGTAATTTTTCCAGTTCGGTCTGTAATCGCTACGATGATTGAACTATTCATGGCTGAAAAAATATCTTGTAATTCTTTCAAACTGTAGTTAACTTGATTGATACTACTAGGCGTGATATTCATCATTTTCATTCTCCGTTCATTAAAATAAGAAGGGTTTGGTACTTTTGCTTTATCATTGCGAGGTATAAAGTTGTGGTATAGTGCCCTTTTTTATGTAATTATATTATAGTCCTAGAAAAGCAGTTAATTCAACCCAAATATCAAAAACATTCAAATCTAGATTTGATAAATTTCAAGGAAATCGACAAAATTTAGGTGTATTAAACATACATAGTTTCTCTTATTTTAAAGATATACATTACTATAGAACTATATGTTATGTTATCTTTAGGCTTTTTTTCTTTAGAATATATGATTTTGATGTTAATTTTACGATACTTAAATAAATTCTTCTTTTATGTTACATTCAAAAAATGCCTTACTGTCACATACAGGCAGTAAGGCATTTCATGATCTAAGAGATTTCATATTCTATTCGGCCTCCCAATGCTTTGGCTTGCTCATTGTATGCATCTAATTGCTCCTGAGATAAATTTAAAATATAATAATGAAAATTAATTGGTTCAAGACCATGTTTCTCACATACTTGTTTATAAAATTCATAGCCTTCTCGATAATCTGTCATCCTAATAACTTCCTTTCAATTATGCAGCTTGTTAAAATAATTTTATTGTTCTATAACAGAAATATTATTTTTAAAATAATATATAACAGATGCACTCTCAAGTCAATGAATTATCTGATATTTCTTTCAACAATTTTAAAGCCCAGTCCATATGAATTAAGTATGGCTGGGCTTTTCATAAAATATTCACATCGGCTTCCGTAATAATCACATCCTTAAACGCCTAATTGCTTGGCTTGCATGTTATAAGCAGAAAGTTGCTGTTGAGATAACTGTAATACATAATAACGGAAAGAGATTGGTTCTAATCCATAACGTTCACACATTTCACAATAAAATTCATAGCCATCACGATACTTTGACATAAAAATTCCTCCTCTAACTAAAACTGTTTTATAACAGTTTATTTTATTTTTATTTAATATATAACAGTTTACTTTACTCGTCAAGTATTTGCTTATAAAATAAATACATTTGTATGGATGACAATAAAAAACCAATATCCCCATCTACAAATGGGGATATTGGCATGTTGTTGAAATACTATTATGTCAATGACATCAAGGTGACAAATCAAAAAGTATAGCTCTTTTTCAAAACGAGGGGTTGATCTCCTTTGCTCATCGTATTTTCTATTGGCATTTCACACTAATATATAGTGATAAATTTGAAGTCTTAGCCATCATTATATTGTGCAAAAATGTAGCTTTGATAACATTTTTCAATGCGAAAGCAGAGCGGTAGCAATAAGTGGCTTTATG